>VBGE01000206.1 GCA_005880345.1 Chloroflexota bacterium
GAGCGCTATCACCTGATGGGTGTGACGCTGGCGGCAGGCGGCGCGCTCCGCTGGTGGCGCGACGTCATCGAAAGGGGCAGCTATGAGGCGCTGGACGAGCTCGCCGCGGGTGCGCGTCCGGGAGCCGAAGGCCTGCTCTTCCTGCCCTACCTGACCGGCGAGCGGACTCCGCACCTCGACCCGCACGCGCGTGGCGCCTTCGTCGGCCTCACCTCCCGGCATGGGCTAGGCCACCTCACGCGCGCCGTCATGGAAGGCGTCGCCTTCAGCCTCCGCGATTCCATCGAGCTGATGGCGGGGCTTGGCCTTGATCCCACCGAGGTCCGCATCACCGGTGGCGGCTCGCGCAGCGCGTTCTGGTGTCAGCTCTTCGCCGACGTGCTCGGCAAGCGTGTCGTCCGTGCGGCCGTGGATGAGGGGCCGGCGTACGGTGCCGCGCTGCTGGCCGGGGTCGCCGTCGGGACTTTCGACTCAGTGGACCAGGCCTGCGGCGCGATCGCAGTGCCGACCGCCCCGTTCGAGCCTCGGGCTGGGGAACGGCGCCGCTACGAGTCGTACTACGAGTCTTACCGCAAGCTGTACTCCGCGACCCGCGCAGCCATGCACGAGCTTTCCGACCTGGCCGGGCGCCCCGATACCTAGCGGGGGCCCTGCTTCGACCATCTGGGCCCAGCTGGCTCACGGGCCGACCCTAACAGCCGACCATTTGGGCCCAAATGGCCGTCACGCCGCCCCAACGGGGCAGGTAAAAGACCCCAGGGCCGAGTTGTGATTTTTAGCAGGGGCTCAGCACTCGGCACGAGTGCCGAACACACATATTTGGGAGGCGGCGATGCATCTGATCGGTTTCCTGATTCTCGGCGCGATCGTCGGTTGGCTGGCGGGCTTGATCATGCGTGGCAGTGGTTTCGGCCTCATCTGGGACATAGTCGTCGGGGTCGTCGGAGCGTTCCTGGGCGGCTGGCTGTTCTCGCTCATCTTCGGCACGCAGCCTTCGGGTCTCATCGTGGATTTCATCGTGGCTTTGATAGGGGCCTGCGTCCTGGTCGGCATCATCCACCTCATCAAGCGGGAACCCATCCGCACCACCACCTGAGCCTTGTGGCGGGCGGCCGGCGTGGCCGCCCGCTTCGTCGTGAAGCGGTGTTCGCCTCAGGCTGAGGCGGACGGCCTCGCCGAGGGTGAGGTCTGCGCCTCGATGTGCTCCGCAACCTGGTTGAGGATCCGGACCAGCACAGCCCGGTCCTTCGGGATCAGCTTGCCGATCGCGCGGCCTATCCGCGCCGCGCCCATGCCCCACAGGCGTTCGAACAGGCGCTCCGCCTTGGGCGTGAGCTCGAGCCATGTGGTCCTGCGGTCCTGCAGGTCAGGCACGCGGCGCAGGTAGCCCTGCTCCTCCAGGCGGTCGACCAGCGGCACGAGGCTGCCTGGCGTCACGCGAAGCCGGCCCGCCAGCTCGCGGCCTGACTGCCGCCCGAACCGGCGGATCATGACCAGGGCGCGGAACTGCGCCATGGTCAGGTGCACGTCCATGAAGAAGCTGGCGGTCTCATCCGCAAACGCGGCCTGCTGTCGTCCGAACGCAGCCATGACCGACCGCACCTCGTCCGCGCCCACTGTCGCTTTCACACGCGTGAGGTCGCCATCGTGGTCGTTCTGGTCCTGATTCAGGCGATCGCGAACCTCTACCTGCCGAACCTGAATGCGGACATCATCAACAACGGCGTCTCCAAAGGCGATGTCCCTTACATCTGGCGCACAGGGATCGTGATGCTCGGCATCACGCTCGTCCTCGGCGTCATCTCGGTCGCCGGCGTCTACTGGGCCTCGCTCGCGTCGCAGAGCGTGGGCCGCGACCTGCGGGCGGCAGTGTTCGGCAAGGTCCAGACGTTTTCGGCCCGCGAGATCAACCAGATCGGCACCGCGTCGCTGATCACGCGCAACACCAACGACGTGCAGCAGATCCAGCTGTTCCTTCAGATCGCCCTGACCATGATGATCATGGCGCCGATCACAGCCGTCGGAGGCGTGATCATGGCGCTGCGCGAGAACGTCACGCTCTCATGGCTGCTCGTCGTCGTGGTGCCGCTGCTCGCCCTCATCATCGCCTTCACGCTCGTCAAGGGGGTACCGCTGTTCCGCGCGGTGCAGGGCAAGATCGACCGCATCAACCAGGTCATGCGTGAGCAGATCACCGGCGTGCGCGTGATCCGCGCATTCAACCGAACGCCATTCGAGCAGGCGAGGTTCGAAACGGCCAACGCAGACCTGACCGACATCTCGCTGCGCGTCAACCGGATCTTCGTCCTCGCGTTTCCCGCGCTGATGGCCGTGATGAACCTGACCACCGTGGCAGTGCTGTGGTTTGGCGGCCACCTGGTGGACAGCGGCCAGATGCCGATCGGCAACCTCACCGCCTTCCTGATGTACATCATGCAGATCCTCATGTCCGTGCTGATGGCCGTCGCGTTGGTCATCCTGGTGCCTCGCGCGGAGGCGAGCGCCGCGCGCATCAACGAGGTCGTCTCCACGCAACCGGCCATCGGCGACCCCGCACGGCCGGTCGAACCCACGCCCACCGGCGCGGTCGATTTCCGGGACGTGACGTTCGGTTACCCCGGCGGCGAGAAGCCCGTGCTGCGCCACATCAGCTTCTCGCTGCGGCCAGGCGAGACGACCGCGATCATCGGCGGCACCGGGTCAGGCAAGACGACGATCCTGAACTTGATCCCGCGCTTCTTCGACGTCACGAGCGGATCCGTGATGGTGGATGGGGTGGACGTGCGCGAGCAGACCCTCGAGCACGTGTGGAGCCGCGCCGGCCTGGTCCCGCAGCGCGCGTATCTCTTCAGCGGCACGGTCGCCAGCAACCTGCGGTTCGGCAACGAGGCCGCCACCGACGAGGAGCTGTGGCACGCGCTGGAGGTGGCGCAGGCAAGCGACTTCGTGTCGGAGGGGACGGGGGGGCTCGATGCACCGGTCGATCAGGGCGGCACCAACCTCTCCGGCGGCCAGCGGCAGAGACTGGCGATCGCCCGCGCGATCGTCAAGAAGCCCGCGGTGTACCTGTTCGACGACTGCTTCTCGGCGCTGGACGCAGGCACCGATGCGCGCCTCCGCGCCGCACTGCGCTCCGAGACGAACGACGCGACCGTGCTGATCGTCGCCCAGCGCGTGAGCACCGTCATGCACGCTGACCGGATC
Source organism: Chloroflexota bacterium (assembly GCA_005880345.1). Taxonomy (GTDB): domain Bacteria; phylum Chloroflexota; class Dormibacteria; order Dormibacterales; family Dormibacteraceae; genus 40CM-4-65-16. Next base: position 3,205 of record VBGE01000206.1, read on the forward strand.
ATCGTGGTCGACGAGGGAGAGGTCGTCGGCATCGGCACGCACGACGAGCTGATGGTGAGCTGCGAGCCGTATCGCGAGATCGTCGAGTCGCAGCTAGGCACCCAGGTGGCAGTCGCATGATGAACCGGCCCGCGGCACGTAACGGTCAGCAGCCCGGAGGCCGGCCAGGCGGAGGTGGCGGCTGGATGGGCATGGGCGGCCCGCCGGCGGGCAAGACGAAGAACGTCGGCCAGACCTTGCGCCGGCTCCTCGGGCGCCTGCGGCCGGAGCTGCACCTGCTCGGGCTGGTCGCCGTGTTCGGCTCGATCAGCGTCGGCTTCTCGGTCGTCGGCCCGAAGATCATCGGCAACGCCACGAACATCGTGTTCAACGGCATCGTCGGCAAGTCGCTGCCGGCCGGGACGACGAAGGCGCAGGCCATCGCCTACCTCAGCGCGCACGGCCAGGGCCAGCTCGCCCAGATGCTGTCCGGCATGGACGTGACGCCGGGCAAGGGGATCGACTTCAACGCGCTGGCCGCGACCCTGCTCCTTGTGGTCGGCCTGTACCTGCTCTCCTCGGTGTTCCTGTGGGCGCAGGGCTACCTGATGGCCGGCGTCGCGCAGCGGACCGTGTACGGCATGCGCCGCGACGTCGAGGCGAAGCTGTCGCGGCTGCCGCTGAAGTACTTCGACAGCCACTCGCACGGCGACGTGCTGAGCCGGGTCACCAACGACATCGACAACGTAAGCACCACCCTGCAGCAGGGACTCAGCCAGATCCTCAGCTCGATCTTGAACGTCGTCGGGACGCTCGCGCTCATGATCTGGATCAGCCCGCTCCTGGCCCTCGTCTCGCTCGTCGTCGTGCCCTTGTCGGTGGTCGTCACGCTCATCATCGGGCGGCGGTCGCAGAAGCAGTTCGCGGCTCAATGGAAGTGGACCGGCAGCCTCAACGGCCATGTCGAGGAGATGCACACGGGCCACGCGCTGGTCCAGGTGTTTGGGCGCACGCAGAAGGCCCAGTTAGAGTTCGACCGTCACAACCAGGGGCTCTTCGCGGCGAGCTTCAGCGCCCAGTTTCTCTCGGGCATCATCATGCCCGCAATCCAGTTCCTGGGCAACTTGAACTACGTGGCGATCGCCGTCATCGGCGGATATCGCGTCGCCACGGGAACCATGACGCTGGGCGACGTGCAGGCGTTCATCCAGTATTCACGCCAGTTCACGTTTCCGATCATGCAGCTCGCCGGCCAGGCGAACCTCGTCCAGTCGGGCCTAGCTTCTGCGGAGCGGGTTTTCGAGCTGCTCGACGAGGAAGAGGAGACGCCCGACGTGGTCACGGCCGCACGGCTCGGCGCGCCGACCGGCGACGTCGCGCTGGAGGACGTGAACTTCCGCTACCTGCCTGACAAGCCGCTGATCACCGACTTCAACCTGAAGGTCCGGCCCGGGCAGACGATCGCCATCGTGGGTCCGACCGGCGCGGGCAAGACGACGATCGTCAACCTGCTGATGCGCTTTTACGACATCGACTCGGGGCGGATCCTGCTCGACGGCATCAACACGCGTGATGTCCCGCGGGACGAGGTGCGGGATGCCTTCGGCATGGTGCTGCAGGACACCTGGCTTTTTGCCGGCACGATCCGCGACAACATCGCCTACGGCAAGGAGAAAGCGACCGAAGAGGAGATCGTGGCCGCCGCCCAGGCTGCCCACGTCGACTCGTTCGTCCGCACGCTGCCGCACGGGTACGACACGGTCCTCGATGACGACGCGTCCGACCTCTCCTCCGGCCAGCGCCAGCTGCTCACCATCGCGCGCGCGTTCCTTTCCAACCCGAGCATCCTCATCCTGGACGAGGCGACCAGCAACGTCGACACGCGGACCGAGGTCTTGATCCAGGCGGCCATGGCCCGCCTGCGTGCGGGCCGGACCAGCTTCGTGATCGCGCACCGGCTCTCCACCATCCGC
>VBGE01000207.1 GCA_005880345.1 Chloroflexota bacterium
AGGTCATCGAGCCGTACGTCTCGCCGCGCAAGACGCTGGTCGACGTGGGAGCGGGTGCCGGGCGCCACGCCGTGGCTCTTGCGGACCGACTCGAGTGGGTGACCGCGGTCGAGCCTTCCGAGGGAATGCGCGCGCAGATTCCCGCGCGCGACAACATGACCGTCATCGCCAGCGTGTGGGAGGACGCCGAGGTGGCGCAAGCCGATCTCGTCATCTGCAGTCACGTCCTTTATGGAGTCGCCGACCCGGTTGGCTTCATCTCGAAGATGAACCACACCGCCCGCGAGCGCGTCTTCGTCATGATGCGCGAGACGGAGCTGCCGCATGCCGGCGCCGAGTTACGCCGGCGCTTGCTCGGTGACGCCGGGCCGCGGATGCCGCGGTTCAGCGACCTCTTCAATCTCCTGGTCCAGATGGGCACGCCGCCGGAGGTCCATTTCCTCACCTATCCGATCATGCACCGCTACGCCGACATGGAGGAGGCGTTGATCGACGCCCGAGGCATGTTCGGACAGGGCTGGGACGAGAGCGCGGGCAGGGCCGCGCTGCAGGAGCTGCTCCGGCCCGACGACGGTGAGCTCGTGTTCGACGGTGGTCTGGCGCTTACAGGAGTCGCGCATTGGCGTCCACCGGAGAGCTGACGCTGAGGCCCGTCAGGCCGGCGGACCGCGATCGCGTCACCGAGCTGACCAGGGAGGTGTGGGATGGACGCGACTACATCCCGCGCGTCTTCGACCGCTGGTTGTCGGACGCCGGAGCGGCGTTCGAGGCGGCCGAGATCGATGGCGTCGTGGTCGGCGTGCAGCGCCTGCGGCCCTTTGCTCCGGGCCTCATGTGGTACGAGGGCTTGCGAGTCGCGCCCGAGCTGAGGCGACAGGGAATCGCGCGCGCGATGCTCGAGGCCGCGATCGAAGAGACGCGCGAGCAGCGCTTTCAAGAGATCCGGCTGGCCACCCGGGACGAGCCTGCGGTGCGCCTGTTCGAGACGGCCGGCTTCAAGCGGATGGTCGAGGTGCAGTGGTGGCGCGGCCTCCGCATGGAAGGCGGCGAGGCGGCCCGCATGCCCGACGGGGCTGATGCCCGCAAGCTGTGGCCCTTCATCTCAACCAGCCCCGGCATCGAGCTGTACGGCGGCATCACCCCGGACATGAACGGCGCGCGCGACCTGAACGCGGACGAGCTCGAACGGCTGGCGAAGAACGGGCTGCTGAGACTCGGGCCTTCCGGCCGCGCGGTGGCGCTGCTGCGCGAGGCGTGGGGCCAGAACCTGGCGGTCTCGCTGTTGGCCGGCACCGGTGGCGCGCTACGAGAGCTGCTGCTGGCTCTGCGTTTCGAAGCTGACGCGGACGGCCTCAGCCACGTGACCGTCAACCTTCCGCCGGCTCATCCCGCGCAGGATGACCTGAAGGCGAGCGGATACGATTTCGCGGATGCCGAGAGAAGCGCTTACATCTACTCGCTCAGCCTGTAGTTGACGCGCCGCTACGTGGTCCTCGGCAACGGCATCGCCGGCCAGACCTGCGCCGAAGACCTGCGCAAGGCCGACCCTGACGCATCGATCGTGATGATCGCCGCCGAGCGTCACCCGCTGTACAACCGCGTCGCGCTGCCTCGATACCTGCGCGGCCAGGTGCGCCGAGAGAAGGTCTTCATGCGGACCGCGGAGGACTACGCGCGGCAGAACATCGAGATCCATTTCGAGACGTGGGCGACCGACGTCGACCTGACGGACAAGATCGTGCTGACCAACCGAGGCCAGGAATTCAAATACGACGCGATCCTCATCGCGACCGGCGGCCGGCCCAAGCCGCCGCCATGGCCGGGCTCGAGCGATGTGTCCGCGTGCCTTCCGCCAGAAGGCAAAGGTGACGTGGATCATGCGCGGGCCATGGTTTCTTCGCTATGTCCTCGACGAGGAAGGCGGTCAGCTCTGCCGGCAGCTCGGCGAGTCGCAAGGTGTGGAGTTCATCACGTCAGATGAGGTGCAGAAGTTCACCCGCAACAACGGACGCTTCGTCGCGGAAACCGTCAATGGACGCAAGGTGGACTTCGACCTCCTCACGTACGGCGTGGGCCTCGACTACTACACCGAGCCCGTACGCAAAGAGGTGGAGATCAAGAGCGGCATCGTCACCGACGCCAAGCTCCGCACGTCAGCGGCGGACGCCTATGCCGCCGGCGACATTGCTGTGTTTTACGACCTGATGGTCGAGCGGCACAACCAGATGGGCACGTGGGACAACGCGGAGGCTCACGGCCGGGTGGCGGCTCGCAACATGGCGGGCGCGGACGAGGATTTCTTCGATGTCCCTACCTACACGACCACGATGTTCGGGTCTACGCTCGCGGTGATGGGCGTGACGCCCGACGTGCAGCCTGACCTGGAATCGGTGCGCACGTTCAGCTTCGAGGAGAAGTTCTACCGCAAGCTCTTCTTCAAAGACGACCGGCTTGTCGGCGCGATCATGATCGGGCCACCCAAGGGTCGCAAGAAGCTCATCGAGATCATGCGATCCCGCCGGAAGATCGAGCGCCCGAAGCAGGAGCTGTTGGACCCGGCCAACCTCAAGGACTGAGTGGCCGCCGAGTACGCATTCTTCACGCGCTGGCGGGTGAACGGCACCGCAGACGAAGTCTTCGACGTGCTGGCCGACCCGCTGGCGCTCAAGCGCTGGTGGCCATCGGTGTACATCGACGTCAAGGAGCTCAAGCCTGGCGACCCCCAGACCAATGTCGGACGGGTCATCGACCTCTACACGAAGGGCTGGCTGCCATATACGTTGCGGTGGAACTTCACGGTCACCGAGTCCAACCGGCCGAGCGGGTTCAAGCTGGTCGCCCACGGCGACTTCGAAGGCACAGGCGTCTGGCAGATCACCCAGGGGGGCGACCTGGTCGAGGCGACATACGACTGGCGCATCTCAGCCGAGAAACCGCTGCTCCGATACGGGAGCTTCATCCTCCGCCCGCTCTTTGCGGCCAATCACCGCTGGGCTATGGCGCGAGGCCAGGAAAGCCTGGACCTCGAGCTGCGCCGGCGTCGGGGCGAAACGGTGCCGGCCCCACCCGGGGCCACTTTCAAGCCGCGCTGAGTCGCTTTCCGGCGTATCGTTTGCTCAGGACATATGAATTTCGCTCACAGCGAAACCGCGGAAGGGATCCGGAAGGGCCTGGGCTCGATCCTGCGGGCGCGTCGCGAGTCGGCGCACCGGACGCTGACCGAGATCGCGGCGGAGGCGGGTCTGTCGCCGGCCCACCTGTCCGAGGTCGAGCGCGGCCGCAAGGAGATCTCCGTCGACAAGCTGGTCGCCGTCACGCATGCCCTTGGACTCCATCCCGCCCAGGTCTTCGCCGACCTGGCGCGGCTGCTGGGCGCGGAGGCGGAGCAGCACGCCTGGCCAGAAGACCCGCCGGTCAAGTTGCGGCTCGCGACCGCGTCGCTGCCGCTCGAAGCGCTCCGGAGCGTGGCCGACTTCAGCGCGTACCTCGCGATGGCCAACCCGCCGCCGAAACCGAAAGAGCGAATCGGCTTTTTGCCCAGGAGGTAGAGATGCATCTCATCCCGACAGTGATCACGAACGACGGACGTGGCGAGCGCGCCTACGACATCTACTCGCGACTGCTCAAGGACGGTGTCATCTTCATCCGCGGCGTCATCGACGACGACATGGCGAGCACCGTCACGGCGCAGCTGCTCTTTCTCGAGAACGAGGCGCCCGAGCAGGACATCCAGATCTATGTCAACAGCCCTGGCGGCTCGCTGACCGCGGCGCTCTCCATCTACGATGCGATGCAGTACGTCGGGCCGAAGGTGGCGACGCTGTGCACCGGTCTCGCGGCGAGCGGCGCTTCGATCCTGCTCGCGGGCGGCAAGGAGGGCATGCGCATGTCTTTGCCCCACGCGCAGATCCTCATCCACCAGCCGTTCACGCAGGGCATCCAGGGCCAGGCGACCGACATCCAGATCCACGCCCAGGAGATCCTTCGCCAGCGCGAGCAGGTTGCGCGCATCTACGCCAAGCACTGCAAAAGACAGATCGAGGACGTGGAGCGCGCGATGGAGCGCGACTTCTTCATGACCCCGGAGCAGGCCAAGGACTGGGGCCTGATCGACATGATCGTCGAAAAAAATCCGCACGTGGCATCCCCTCTCCCCGAAGGGGAGAGGGTCAGGGAGAGGGGCTGAAGGTAGTAATCCTCGGCGGGACGCGGTTCATCGGCCGCGCCGCCGTCGAGGAGCTCTCCGCCGCCGGTCACGAGCTTCTCATCGTTCACCGCGGTGAGCTGGAACCTGATGATCTGCCGGCGGCCGAGCATCTGCACTGCGACCGATCCGAGCTGGCGAGCCACCGCCGCGAGCTTGGTGCCTTTCGCCCAGAGGCGATGGTCGACTGCCGCGCCCTGACACGGGACGACGCGCAGGTCGCGCTCGAGGCGCTGCCCGATGTCGCGCGCCGCGTCGTCATCTCGAGCGTCGACGTCTACCGGGCGTTCGGCGCCCTCAACGAAGACCGCGAGACCGATCCCGTGCCACTCGACGAGGACTCTCCCGTGCGGACGGAACGCTATCCATATCGGGGCAAGCTGCCCGACCGTGACGATTACGACAAGCTCGACGTCGAGGAGGCCTACCTGCCCCGCGGCGCCCTGGTGATGCGGCTCCCGATGGTGTACGGCGAGCACGATTACCAGCTGCGCGAGGAGTTCATCCTCCGGCGTGTACGCGCCGGCCGCACCCGCATCCCGTTCGGATCAGGGAGCTGGCTCGCGTGCCGCGTGTACGTGCGTGACGTAGGGCGGGCGATCCGCCTCGCGCTGGAAGGGCCTCCTGTCACCGGGGTCATGAACGTCTGCGAGGACCGCACTTTCTCGATGCGCATGTGGACGCGCATGATCCTCGACGCCGCCGAGTCCGACGCAGAGCTGGTACGCGTGTCGGACGAGGCGCTTCCCGAGGACCTCAAGCTGACCGGCACGGTCCTGCAGCACATCGCGGCCAGCGCGGCCAGAGCCCGCCGGCTGCTCGGCTGGTCCACCTCCGACCCGGTCGAGACGCTGGGCACCACCGTGCGCTGGCACCTCCAGAACCCGCCCGCCAAAGGCGACACCGATTTCACGGCGGATGACCGCGCGCTGGAGGCTGCTCCCACGTCCGTCTAGAGTTCTTCTCGGATGTCGCGAAGGTATCGCCCGTTCGACCCGTTCGAGCGCGGAGGTCCGTTCGAGCCCGGGCGTGAGATTCGGCTTCCGCGCGTGCCGCAGCGCTTCTGGGCGGCCCTCGCCCTCTTCGTCCTCGCGGTGCTGGTTTTCATCGCGACGAGTCCGATCATCGGCTTCATCACCGAGGTGGAGTGGTACGACGCACTTGGCCTCCGCGACGTGTACACGACACGTCTGTGGCTCGAGTGGTCGATCACCATCGTGAGCTTCGTCGTGGCGTTCGCGTTCCTGGCCGTCAACGCGATCATCGCCCTGCGCGTCCGGACCGGCGTAGCGCTCCGCGCCGTTGGCATTCGCCGGTCGGTCCTCCGCAGCACCGCGGGCTGGATCAGCCTGGCCGCCGCCGCGCTGATCGCCCTGATCCTGGCCGCCGGCGCCTTCTCGCAATGGCAGACGTGGGCACTCTTCCTGCACTCCACGCCCACCGGCACCACCGATCCCGTCCTGGGCCAGGACGTTTCGTTCTACCTGCTGCAGCTGCCCTTCCTGCACGCGGTCGCCAACTGGTCGGCCGGCCTCGACTTCCTCGCGTTGCTGCTGATCGGCGGGCTGTACGCGTGGCACGGCGACAGCTTCGACTTCCGGCCTACGCCGCGGGCGCTCGCCCACCTCTCCGTGCTCGTCGCGGCGTTCGCCGTGACCCTCGCCGCGACGACCTGGTTGAGCCGCTTCGACCTTCTGTTCGCGCACAACAGCCCCGTCGTGTGGGGCGCCGGTTACACCGACGTCACCGCGCGGTTGCCCGTGTACACGCTTCAGGCAGGCGTCGGCATCGTCCTGGCGGGAGGCCTCATCGCGAACGCGTGGATCAGACGGCTGTGGATTCCTTTGGTCGCGGTCGGCGCCTGGGTTCTAATGTCGATCGCCAGCCAGGCTTATCCGGCTGCGGTGCAGCAGATTTCAGCGGGCCCCAATGCGGGCAACCTCGAGCTTCCATACATCACCCGCAGCATTGACTACACGCGGCGCGCCTACGGGCTTTCCGATGTCACCGGGAGCACGAGCTTCACGGGCGACCAGCAGCTGACGCTGCAGGACGTGCAGAACGACCAGGCCACGATCAACAACCTGCGGCTGTGGGACTACACGCCGCTCAAAGACACGTACCTGCAGCAGCAGGCGATCCGGACGTACTACACGTTCAACGACATCGACCTCGACCGCTACACCGTCAGCACCCAGTATCAGCAGCTCGAGATCAGCGCGCGCGAGTTCGACTTCTCCCGGCTCCAGTCGGCCTCCCAGAACTGGTTTAACCAGCGGCTGGTGTACACGCATGGCTACGGTGCCGCGGCGAGCCCGGTGAATGCGGTGTCCGGTGAAGGCTTGCCGCAGTACGTGGTGCAGGACGTGCCGCCTGCCGGGCCGCTGAAGATAACCCAGCCCGCGATCTACTTCGGTGAGTTGCAGTCGCCCAACGGCGACTACTGCCTGGCTGCCTCGACCACCCATGAATTCGATTACCCACTCGGCGGCCAGGACGTGTTCACGAC
>VBGE01000208.1 GCA_005880345.1 Chloroflexota bacterium
ACCGGCCGGATATCCCTCGACGCATCACGACGTTGCGTGTCCTAAGGGCCAACCCTGGATTCAACAGTTTGATCGCTGCAATCGGGATCTCCTCACTCGGTGATCCCCTGACGCAAGTTGCGTCCTTGATCTCAATCTACATAAAAACACATGATGCTCGCTTCGTTGCTCTCGGTTTCATTGTTCAGGCGGTTGCAACCATCGTCGTCACCAGCTTGGCGGGTGGCCTGACGGATAGGCTCCCTCGCCGCGGACTGGTTGTTGGCCTTGAGTTGTTGAGAGCGGCCACTTTGTTGAGCACACCGTTTCTAATCGGCCTCAACTGGTGGCTCATTGTGCCGATCCTGTTCTTTCTCTCAGGAATCAATGCGGTGGTTCAACCAGCCAAGCAGGCAGCAATACCGAGTCTCGTCCCATCAGGTCAGATCGGCAAGGCCAACGCAATGGTTGCGGCCACATCGATGCTGGCAGGGGCGGTCGGCTTTGGAGTAGCTGCCGCGATCCTGAGCACGTTTCCGAGCTCGATTAACGTTCTCTTCGTTGCCGACGCCGCCACCTTTGTGCTTGCCGCCGGCATCATTCTGGGAATCCCAAACCTTGGTGGAGGCCTGATCGCAACCTCTGTGGCTGGCGCGCTACGCCGAACGTGGTCGATAGTTGAGGCACGCCCGCACTTGGTAGTCAGCACCTTGGCTGCGTTCCTGATTCCAATCAGCATGCCCGCGCTATTGGCACTTGCCTACCAGATATCGCTGGCAGGTGGCCAGACCTATTCGTTACTTGAGCTGGTGTCATCTGTCGGCATCTTCGTGGGCTCCCTCATAGTTAGTCGAATTGGGTCGATTGGCTCGATGCGAACGGTAGGTGCGGGCCTCTTGTTGACAGGCGCCTTCTCGGTTGCAATAGCGATGAGCCCTATTTACGTAATTGTGCTATTCGCCTTGTTTGTAGCGTCGGTCGGGAACCCGATTTATGCGGTGGCGAATCAGACCGCGCTTATTGAAGCCGCAGACGCATCGAATCGCGGAACGGTAATGGCGACTCGGTTCGGACTTGCTCAGACCGCCGGAATAATCGGCATGGCAGTCGGCGGGGTCGTTACCAGGCAGTTCAGTCCGGGGGCTGCTTACGCTGTCCTTGGTGTTGGGCTGGTACTGCTTGCGCTCTACGCCCTGGCGGCGGGCCGAAGTACAGTCAACCCACTCCACGGCGCCGCGTACGAGGAAGCTGCCCTGCAGCGGGCGAAGACCTAAAGCGGGCTCGGGTCCCAGTTTGGCTCGTCATACCTACAAGCGGGGTCCCGGCCGCGTCCTGGACTCTCGACCCCAAGCGGCGCCGTCGCTACCTGCAAATCGGCTTTGCGATCGCCGCACTCCTGGTGTTCATCACCGTTCTCTTCCTGCTCCGCGACTTCCTAGGAGCCTTTGTCCTCGGGTCGGCCATCGCTTTCCTCATTCAGCCCGCCGTCATTCGGCTACATGGGGCCGGAATACCCCGCGTGATCGCCATCGCCATCGTCTTCCTCGGGATCATCGTCGCCCTCGCCGGCCTGGTTCTCCTGATCGTTCCCGTTGGCGTCAGCGAGGTGAACCAGCTTCAGGTTCAGGCTCCGAGCCTGGCGGCTGCCGCTCAGGACAGGCTCAACAGCCTGCAGCCCATTCGCATCTTCGGCATCGACATCGACTTGAAAGGCATCACGGCAACCATCAACTCACACCTGCGCGACTATCTCCTCGGGCAGTTCGGCAACGCTGTGACGCTCGGGCTGACAGCGCTGACCACCGCGCTCCAGCTGCTGTTGATGTTCATCGTCGCGTTCCTGCTCGCGCTCGAGGCGCCCGCGCTTCGCCGAGACCTGCGCCGCTTCGTCCCCAGCGACTACCGGACAGACTTCGATCAGATCTGGCGCAAGGTCCGCACGATGCTTTACGCATATGTCCGCGGACAGCTGTTGATCGCTGGTCTCATCGGCATCACCTCCGGCATCGTCTGCGCGATCTTCGGCCTGCCGGATGCGGTGGCGCTTGGCCTCATTGCAGGCATCACCGCGCTTGTTCCTTATCTGGGTCCTTTCATTGGCGCAGTGCCGGCCATCCTGGTCGGTCTCTCGCAGAGCCCGCAGCAGGCAGTTTTCGTCGCCATCGCGTACATCGCGATCCCGAACTTCTACCTCAACTTCATCTACCCGAAGGTCGTCGGCGACGCCGTCAAGCTGCCACCAATCTTGATCATCGTGGCCCTCATCGCCGGCTTCAGCTGGGGAGGCATCCTGGGCATGTTCGTCGCCGTCCCGATCGCCGCGACTCTGCGCATTCTCTTCGACCACATCTATCCGCGCCTCTACGAGAGGCCGGCTTGAGGATCGCGCTACTCTCCGACATCCACGCCAACTGGCAAGCGCTCGAGGCGGTTCTGCGCGACTGCCCTCCGGTCGACGAGACCCTCTGCCTTGGTGACGTGGTCGGTTATGGCGGTGATCCGAAGCATTGCGTCGACGAGGTCATGAAGCGTGGCTGGCTGACGCTGGTCGGCAATCACGACCGGGCTTGTACGGATCCCGAGATCCTAGAGTGGTTCAACGACGACGCCGCTTCGGTGGTTCGTTGGACAATTGAGGTGATTGGAGACGAGCGGCTGGAATGGTTGCGGGGGTTGCCGGACAGCCACTTTGAGCACGATGTGCTGCTCGTTCACGCCAGCCCGCGCGACCACATTTATGAGTACGTGCTCGACACCGCGGTCGCTCATGCCAACCTCGAGCTGCTCGACGGCGGCATCTGCTTTCATGGCCACACGCATGTGCCTGGCATCTTCGGCATGTCCAGCGACACAGTGACGCATGAATACCGGGTCGACACATTCAAATTGAACGGAGCGGCGCTAGTGAATCCTGGAAGTGTGGGTCAGCCGCGCGACGGTCTGCCCACGGCCAGCTACGGCATATGGGACGTCGACGCGAAGACGTTCGAATTCCGGCGAATCCGTTACGACATCAAGGGCGCGCAGCGCGCCATCCGCAAAGCCCGACTACCCGAGCGTTTCGCCCTCCGACTCGAAAGCGGCCGATGAATCAAAGACGGGCAATGCGGTTGGTGCGCCTCGGCTATGCCGCGGCGGCAGGTGCCGGGATCGGTTCATTCATTTTCTGGACGATCTACTGGTTCTCCTTCATCCGCGGCAACCTGCGCGGTCCTGACTTCTTCAACTTCTATGCCGCCGCCAAGCTATACGTGACTCACGGCGGCTCCTCCGTCTACGACATCGCAATGCAGAAGCAGGTGGAGCTGCAGGTGACCGGCCAGGATCCTTCGCGGTTTATCGTCCTGCCGTACTTCCACCCGCCGTACTACACCCTTCTCATCGCGCCGTTGGGTTTTCTCGATTACCGGAACGCGTACTACGTGATGGCTGCGTTCAATGTCGTGCTCCTCACCGCGATGATCGTGGTGCTTGCCCGAAGCAGCCTCAGCATTCACGGTCGCGGGTGGTTCGTCGCCGTCGCCATGATTGCCGGCTTCTTTCCCCTCTTCGTGACGATCCTCCAGGGACAGTCCGACCTCGTGGTGCTCGTTCCGCTGGCAGCCGCTTACGCGGCCTGGGCGAAAGGGCGCCTCGGCCTGGCCGGCGCATTGAGCGCCCTCGCGCTCGCCAAACCGCAACTGTTGCTGCTCATCCCAATCCTGTTCCTCGCGCGCCGCGCGTGGCGCGCGCTCGCAGCATTCGCCGGGGTTCTGCTCGGCCTTGGACTCGTCTCGGTCATCGGGTTTGGATTCGGTCCCGTCGTGACCTACCTCACTTCGGTCGGCACCTGGGCGGTCACCGGGCGATTACCGAACACCACCCAGGTCGTCTACACCGACCCGGCCGTTTACTCGCTGCGCAACGTCCTGGAGGCGCTTCCGGGCGGCGGCAAGGCGGTCGCCCTCGTGATCCTTCTGCTCCTGCTGGCCCTGGTCGCGCTTTCGCTGAGCTGGCGTCCGGACAAGCCGCGGCTCGATTTCGCGCTCGCCATCGCGGCGTCGCTGGTGTTGAGCCCGCACCAGAACGTGCACGACCTCGCACTCCTGGTGATCCCCGGATTCGCGCTTGCCGACCTGGCGCTGGCCGGCCAGTTGCGCTGGCCCCACGTGTCGGTGGCGGTCCTGTTCTTCGCTTACGCCGCGATCGACCTGACACTGGCGATCAACTTCTGGTCGGCCGCGGTCGGCGCCCTTGCCGTGGCCGGCTATCTCACGCTCGAGCGGATGGCGGTGCGGCCGGATCCCATTCCGCTTGGCGAGCTGCAATGGAGCGGTCCTCGTCCTCGCCGCGTCATCGTTCTGCCGGCGTATCGCGCTGCCAAGACGCTGGCCGAGGTCGTCGGCGATATTCCGCAGGGGCACGCAGACAGAATCCTGCTCGTAGACGACGCCAGCAAGGACGCCACCGTGAGCGTGGCCACTGCGCTGAGGCTCGACGTCATCCGGCACCGCCAGAACCTCGGCTACGGAGGCAACCAGAAGACCTGCTACAGGCAGGCACTCGAGATGGGCGCCGATGTCGTCGTCATGCTGCATCCCGACGGCCAATACGACCCGGCCATCATTCCCAATGTATGCCGCGTCATCGAGAATGGCGAGGCGGACATCGTGCTCGGCTCGAGGTGGCTAGGTCTCGACCCCGCGAGGGCGGGGATGCCGTGGTGGAAGATGATCGGCAACCGCTTCCTGACCGCGACCGAGAACCGCGTGCTCGGCCTGAATCTTTCCGAGTACCACACTGGCTATCGCGCGTACTCCCGAAGGTTTCTCGAGGCGATACCATTCCTCGAGAACAGCAACGACTTCGTCTTCGACACCCAGGTCTTGATCCAGGCGGCGACATTCGGGTTCAAGATCGGCGAAGTACCGGCAATCGGGCGCTACCACGAGGACGCAAGCTCGGTCAATTTCATGACGTCTACCGTGTACGGGTTGAAGACGTTGGGCGCCCTGGTGCGATACGTGCTGCATCGCGCCGGCTTTCCATGCAGGTGGCTGACGCCGGTTTCAGATGCCGACAAACAGACGCTTGCGATAGGCCAGGTACCCCACCACAGCCAGGTTTAGCAGCAGCGCTCCGACTTTGAAGAGCGTGACGTGGATCACGACTTCGTATGCCTCGTATGGAATGAGGATTCCCGTCGCGATAACCGTGAGGTACTCGGCCCAGCGTCGGCGCATCGCCAGGCCGACGCCCTCGGTGGCCTCGAGTGCTGCGTAGACAATGCCGGCGATGGCGATGATCGTGATGTGGTTGAAGGCGCCGACGTAAGCGAGGACCCGGAACAGCAGATTGACGAGGAAGTT
>VBGE01000058.1 GCA_005880345.1 Chloroflexota bacterium
GAAGGCGTGCGTGCGCTGATGCCGATCGAGGTCATGTTCCAATCAATCGACGGCGCCTCCGGCACAGTCTCGCTCGGCTACCCCGATCGCCCGATCAAGGTGGGTGACATCAAAATGCCCGCGATGACCAACCTGGTGTGGAGCGGCGGCCGGATCAATCTCGGCGACTACAAGGGTGCGCTCGACCAGACCTGGGAGTGGGATGGCGCCAGGAAGGCGCTGGGACGGTGCTGGTACAAGATGATCGTCGGCGACATCACGGGGTCTCGTCTTCCTTATGCAGAGCGCCTGCGACGGCTGACGACACTCGGTGTCGCGTGCGTCGAGCAGATCAAACCCCTCGTCGTGTTCTGGAAAGAAGCCGGCTGTCTGGTGGAACCCGACCGGCTGGCGGAGCGCATGCAGCGATCCTGCAACGTAAGGACGTTCAACGTAGGCATCGCGGGCGACATGCTCATGGACACCATCGGCCTGGCGGCGATCGGGCTTCCGGATGTCGAGCTCCTCTTTTCGCGGCTCGACCCGGACGCAGTGGCGGCGTTCCTTTACCGCACTGCCGAGTACTTGTTTGAAAGCGGGGACATCATCAAGGACGGCGACACGGTGCCTGGGCCGGATGGCGCACGCTGGAAGACCGTCCACGACGTCGCGGCTGTTGCACCACCGCGCACGGTCGTCCGGGTGATGGTCACTGGACCAAATGCGCCGTCGACGGCGCGTTCGTAGCTGGCTGACCCGCGCGGTTTGGCCGCGAGCATGTACAGGTGCATCTGCCCGCTTGGCCCGCGCGTTGTCTTTGAGAAATGGCGCGTCACCTCTGGTGGTCAGCTGCGGTGCTGGTTGCCGCGGTTGCCTGCAGCACCCAGACAGCGGCCCCGGCGTGGAAATCGTTCTCATCGGCTGAGTACGGCTACTCGATCAGCTATCCGCCCGGCTGGTATGACCTCGGCAGCTTCGGCGCCCCCGCCGGCGAGCACTACTTCTCAAACAGGAAGGACATCGGGTCTCCGGTGGAGATGCGGCCGGCCGACACGAGTCACCTACGACCAACTGCGAGTCCTCTACCGGACGCTGCTGGTGTTCGCCACGGTTGGGATGGTGATCCTGGCCATCGGCCTGGTCGAGTTCCTCTACTTCGAACGGCCCGGCGAGGCGAGCGGGATCAAGGCCCACATCGTCGGTGTGTTCGCCTACGACCCTGCGACCAAGCAGGTGAACGGCCCGGACCGCTCCGAGTTCCCGCGGTCTGGGCAGTTCGCCGCCGTGGTCGACTGGTCGTCCCTGCCGGCCAACCTGGTGGTCGATGCGCGCTGGTACGACTCGTTCGGCTCGCTGGAGGGAGAGGCCGGACCGGGCAACGCCTCGGGCCTGACCAGCGACAGCGTGATCCCCGTGCAGGTGCCGCCCGGGTTTCGGTTCGTGCTGCCGGGCCGCTACACCTTCGTCGTCGAGCGCATCGAGGGCGGGGTGCCGGTGGAGGTGCTGGGCCGGCGGTTCGTGGTGGTCGACCGCACGTGATCACCCAGACCACGCCGCCCGCGGCGGATCCCGAGTCCAGGCTGCGGCCGGCGCGATACGGGGTCGCCATCACGGTGACCGCCCTGGTCATCCTCGCCCTGGTCGCGAGCTCGATCCTGAACTACGTCTACCTCGACACGATCCCTGCCCGGGCGTCGCTGTACGGGCTGCTCGCCGTCGCGCTGATCACGCTGGGCACGTACATCCTGGTGCGGGCGTTCGACCGCGACCGCGCCACGCGTCGCGTCCACCTGATCCGCGCCGCGGTGCTGATCGGTCTGGGCGTGCTGCTGTGGCTGCTCGTCATCGATGTGTTCGTCTTCACGCAGTCGGCGGGTCCGGGCGTGGCGGTGGTGTGCGCGCTGGCGTGCTTGCCGACGACGGCGTTCGGGCTCTTCGTCGTGCGGCGCATGGATCGAAATCACAAGGAGCCGTGGCGGCTGGTGCTCGTCGCCGCGGCGTGGGGCGCGATCGTCGCGACGAGCCTGGTGGTGTGGGGCGAGACCCTGTGGGAATCGTCGGCTCAGCACGCATTGGTGCCTGGTCCGGGGCTCGACACGTCGCTGGCTTTCATGGCGGGAATCCTGGAAGAGCTGGCCAAGGGAGTGGCCGTTTTGTTGCTGTTCCTCGTCATGCGCGACCAGTTCGACGATGTCGTCGATGGAATCGTTTATGGAGCAGCTGTCGGGCTGGGTTTCAACTTTCTCGAATCGGTCAGCTACATGACGAACCTGTACTCGATCTATCTGCCCGAGGGCAACGGGGTGTTTGCGGCGGGGATTCAGTGGTACGGCCGCCAGGCGCTGGGATTGTTCTTCGGCCACGCGACCTACACGGCGTACATCGGCGCGGGCGTGGGTATCGCGCGGCAGCTGCCTGGCATGCGCCACAAAGTCCTGGCCATCGTGGCCGGCTTCATCGTTGCGATCTCGGCTCATTTTTCGTGGGACGCGTGGGCGACCATCTTCCCGATTCAGAACAGCCTGTTCGGGATCGTCGAGGTGCACCTGCGCACGCTGGTCATGACGGGGCCGTTCACTGCGGGAGTCATCGCGCTGCTGCTCTTCGGGATTCGGTATGAGGGGCAGAACCTGGTCGAGCAGATGCGCAAGGAGGCGGCCACCGGGCAGGGCGCGATCCTGCCTGAGGACGTGGCGATCCTGTCCAGCCCATGGCAGCGGTTGAAGCAGAGGTTGCAGGCGTTCAGCCGGGCGGGGCTGAAGGGGTATTTGGAACTGTCGCGGCTGCAGACGGCGCAGCTCGACCTGGCGATGGAGCGGTGGCACCGGGAGCGGAAGGAGATCGACACGCCGCTCGAGGCGGAGCAGAGGCTGCGGGAGCGGGTGATCCAGCTGCGGCACTGGGTGGCGGCGGGTTAGGTTCTTCTTCTTCCGTCCGATCGGTCGATTGGGTTCGGTCGATGTTCGGTCGATTCCGCACTCTTGACGCCACCGGTGTCTATGCACGCGCACCGAAGGGACCTTCTGGCGCCATAAGGGCGAGTTGGCGCGGCGCGACAGGCCGATCACGTGAATCCTCGTTAACAGGCTGGGTTCCCGCCCGCGATTTTTTCTGCTTCAGTGGGCCTCAGGCGTGCCGGTTGGGGGTGGGACCGGCCCGGGAGGAGGGTGGGCCCGCGGCACGGGGCGTTTTTTAGGCCGGGAGGCGGCCGCCTAGCAATCTGGCCACCGCTAACGTCAGCAGCGCGGCGGCCGAGCCCCACGTGATCGCCGACACCGCAGGGTCGCTGAAGTCAGTGCCGCTCAGCACCGCGTGGAGAAAGATCAGGGCGAACGCGACATACGCCATGCGGTGCACCCACAGCCAAAGGTTCTTGCTCATCCGCCGCTTCAAGTACGCGGCCACGGTGACTAACACCAGCACGTCCAGGGACAGCGCGCCGACTCCAATGGCCAGCGTTCCGTAGGTCGAGTGGAACGGCACCACGACGTCGAGCCACCCGACGCGAGCGGTCGTGTCCAGAAGCAGCGACACAACGTGCAGCGCAGCGAGCGGGATCCACAGCACGATCGTGTATTCGTGCAGCCCGCGCACCGCTCGATTGCTGCCCAGCCAGTCGAAGACCGCAGTCCGCAACGCGATGCCGGTAACAAGCGCGATGGCCAGCGCCGCATACGACCCGAGTCCGGTGACACGCGCGAGGACCCAGAAAAACTGGTCAGCAGTCATCGCGTCCACCCAGCCACCAGGCCAGCGCGTGTGCCGCGCAATAGGCCGGGGCCAGATCGGGACCGAGCAAGAGCGCCGTCTTGGCGAACACCTCGGCCTCGAAGCCGCTCGATGCAACGATCGAAACCTCTTCCAACCCCGTGCGCGCCGGCAGACCGGAGCGCGGATCGATCAGGTGGTGCAGATCGCCCCAGCGCCGCCGGCGCACGCTGCTCGTCGCCGCGCCCTGGTCGCGCAGCATCAGCGTGACACCACCCAGGCCGATCGGCCATCCGTTGCCATCTGGTCCCGGCCCACTTGCCATCAGGTCGCCGCCCAGATTCGTGACGGCGTTGCCGCCGAGTAGTTTCACGGCGCGGTCGGCCATCCACCCCTTGGCGACGCCGCCGAGGTCGATCCCTGCGCCGCGTGCCACCCGTGCCCTGCCCCGCGCCAGATCCAGGACACAGCTCAGCCGCGGCAGCGGGCGAGCCTGGTCCAGAGTCGCAACGCCGGCCCCCTCGGAGAAGGTCCTCGTGTAACCGACCGCCAGCATCGAGGGCAGCACAGCAACGTTTACCATGCCGGCGCTCATCTCGCTCGCACAAAGCGCATCGCGCAGGATCGACTCCACATCAGCGCTGACCTCCATCCACTCGCCCGCGGCGGCGTTGAGCTGCGAGATCTCGCTCCCTTCGTCAAACCGCGTCAGGCGTGCCGCGAGCCGGCCGATCCAGGCTTCGACCTCGAGCAGACTCTCGTGCGGCTCGATGGCGAACAGGCTGCAGCTGGTGCCCATGGCACCGAATTGATGTGATTCGATCCGGGTCTCAGGACGCATAGGTCGAGGTCACCGGTTGGTTGCTGCTGGGCTGGACCGAAGGCCCGATGGTGATCGAGCCGCCCAGCTCGTTCGCGTTCGATCCGTTCTGGGCGCTGAGCACGGTGGGCTGGAGCGGCGCGATCGGGTTCTTGAGGTGCGCCGTTACGAACAGCGCCGACGCCACGGTCGCCCCGACCGTGACGACGGTGGCCGCGGCTTTCAGCACGAAGGGTCGCAAGGTCAGACCGCGACCGGCGCCTTGAGAAAGGAGACGCGGTCGAATGACGAGCCCAGGATCTTCGTCGAGTCCGCGCCCAGATGTCCGGTCAGGATTTCCTGGTAGACCGATCGGAAGTCAACGGCGTACTTGAGGTTGCCAGTGTTGTCCAGCGTGGTCAGGCTTGGCTCCGCGCCGAACAGTCCGCCCTGCACCGGGTCGCCGATGAGCAGCAGTGGCGCCGCGGCGCCGTGGTCGGTGCCGCCGCTTGCGTTCTCCTTCGGCCGCCGGCCGAACTCGGACCAAGTCGCGATGAGCACCTTGTCCGCCATGTTGTGAGCGGCGAGGTCCTGGTAGAACGCGGAGACCGCGGAGTCGAGATAGCCCATCAGGTCGTCGTGGCGGTTGAGCTCGGTGTAGTGCGTGTCGAACCCGCCGAGGGTTACGTGCAGCAGCTTGACGCCGGTGCCGGTGACGATGAGCTCGGCAGCGAGCTGCAGCGCGGCCGCCAGCTGATTCTTCGACGAGTAGACGAGCTTGACCTTGTCGGTGTAGTCGGCCATCGGTTGGTAGCTCGAGGCCGACGTGCGCAGAGTGGCCATGGTCTCGGTGGCGGTCGCGATCGCGGTGACGAAGAGCGCGCCGTAAATGCCTGGCGTGCCTTTGTACAGAGCGCCCACCGCCGCCTCCACCTCGGTACCGCCGGTGAAGCCGAACGTCTTCTGGTTCTGGATGACGGTCAGCGTCGCCTGGAGGTCGCGCAGCGCACCGGGCGCGTCGGTCGCTCCGCATGCGCACCCGGTCAGCGGATGGCCGTTGGAGTCGTAGCTGGTGGCGACCTTGCCCTTGTCCCACAGGCCCTTGATGCCGCCCAGGTTGTGGTTCAGCCCGTACTGCGAGTTCAGGGGCAGCGCCTGGGAGACCATCGGCCCGGCGAGCTTCGGACGGAGGTCGTGCAGGGCAGGGTCGGCGATGGGTACCACCGTGCGCAGACCATCGTTGCCGCCGGCGAGCTGGATCATGACCAGGATGTTGTCGTTGGCCATGCCTTCTTTCTTGGCGGCGTAGACGGCGCGGGCGAAGGCGTCCGGAACCGCCGCATAACCGGCGGCAAGACCTGACGCACCCGCTCCGAAAACCAGGCCCGCTTTGAGGAAGTCGCGGCGCTTGAGCTGATTGATTCCGATCTCTTTCGTCATTCTCGGTCCACCTACTTGAGCTGGAATTCCGGCGATGCGAGCGCGACAAACCATCGCGCCCG
>VBGE01000059.1 GCA_005880345.1 Chloroflexota bacterium
TGTCCGAGCTGCGGTCACAGCCAGACCGACCACTCGTCCAGCCCGCTGTTCGGCGTGGTCGACCCGACGACCGGGATCTGGAATTCCAAGTTCGTGAACGCCCTGGTCGGCCAGGAGGCGAATCGCGCGGTCCGCTATCACCGTCCGCTTTCAGTGCTGGTGATAGAGCTCGACCACGCCGAGCACATCCACAAGGAGCTGGAGCAGATCCAGGTCGAAGGCTTGCTGCGTGACATGGCCGAGCGGCTGGGCCAATCGGTTCGGGACACGGACACCGTCGGCTTCCTGGACGTCGACGGGCCGCCGCACTTTGCGATCGTGCTGCCCGAGACAGACGAATCGGGGGCTGCCCTGGCGGCAGACAAGATCCGCCGCTCGATCGCCTCACACGACTTCGGCACGGCGGGCGCATGGAAGCGCATCACGGTGAGCTGCGGTGCGGCGACGATCGACTCCGACTACCGGCCCAGGGACGAGGCGGGCATGGTGAACCGCCGCGAGTACACCGGCAACCTGCTCCGCGAGGCCTACCTGGCGCTCGACTCCGGCCGGTCGTCGGGGACCAACCGCACCACCGTCGGCGCTTACCGAAGCTGACAGAGCTTTATCTCATCCGCCACGCGGAGGTCGAAAACCCTCAACGGGTGCTTTACGGACACCTCGACGGCTTCGGGCTCAGTGCCCTCGGCCGCGCCCAGGCCGCTGCGGTCGGCGACTCGCTCCGTACGGCGGGCCTGTCGCGGATCGTGCACAGCCCTTTGGCGCGGGCGCTGGAGACGGCGCGCATCATCGCGGGCCGGCTGAGCCCGGCGCCAACACTGGAGGCGGACCCGGATCTGCGCGAGGCGGAGTTCAGCCGGTACCTGCAGGGGGTTCCCTTCTGGCAGATTCCCGTGCGTCGCCCGCTGTGGGTGGTCCATAAGGCCAAGCGCGGCCTGCTCCCAGGCGACGAGTCGATCGAGGTCATGGGGGAGAGGGTGTTGCGTGCCGTCCGGCGCGCCGCCCGCGAGCATCCGGGCGAAAACATCGCCGTGGTCAGCCATGCCGACCCGCTGAACGCAACATGGATACTGCTCGACGGGCGGCCGCAGAACGAGCGTGAGATGCATCGCAAAGCGGTCGGCAAGGCGGGGATGCTGCGGCTCGAGATGGACGGCGAGACACCGAAGAGCTGGGAGTACATCCCGCCTCCGCAAATAGACACGCCGGCCACCGCCGCCGCCTAGATTGGCGGCGCGCCCGTTTCCGAAAGGGTTCCTGTGGGGCACGTCCTCCGCCGCCCACCAGGTCGAGGGCGACAACCGCAACAACGACTGGTGGGAGTGGGAGCAAAAGCCCGGCCACATCGCCGGTGGCGACACCTCCGCGATCGCATGCGATCACTACAACCGCTATCGCGAAGACTTTGCAATGTTGCGCGATCTGAACCAGAACGCGCATCGACTATCCATCGAGTGGTCGCGGATCGAACCGTCGGAGGGGGTGTTCGACTCGCGGCAGATCCGTCATTACCGAGACGTGCTGGGCGAGCTGCGCGAGCAGGGCATTCTGCCCATGGTCACGCTGCATCACTTCACGAACCCGTCGTGGTTCGCGCGCAAGGGAGGCTGGACCGTACGCGGATCGCACCGCGCGTTCCTGCCGTTCGTCAATCGGGTCGTCGACGAGCTGGGCGATCTGGTCGGCCTGTGGTGCACGATCAACGAGCCGAGCATCTACGCCGCGAACGGGTGGATCACGGGCGAGTTTCCTCCAGGACGCAGAGGCGACCTGGCGGCGCAGTACCGCGTCACGCGCAACATGCGATTGGCGCACGAGCTCGCCTATCGGGCGATCAAGCGGCGCTTGCCCGACGCGATGGTGGGCCTTTCGCATCACAAGTTCCTGTTCATGCCCGGGTCGCCGAGGCGGCGGGACCGGACCGCTGCGCGGATTGTCCAGGCGGTCACCGACCGTTGGCCGGTCGGGCCTGGGCGCCTGCAGCCGATCGTGGCGGCGACGAGTGACTTCATCGGCATCGCTCACTACTGGGGCCAGATGACGCAGCTCACCCGGCGCGCGGGTGAGATGTTCATCCGGCGGTTCAACCCGCCAGGCGACCCGGTGACGGAGATGGGATTCGTGTCGCGGCCGAGCTGGATGCGCGAGGTGCTTGGATCGCTCCGCCGCTACGGCAAGCCGGTCTACATAACGGAGAACGGCATCGCGACAAGCGACGACGGCTGGCGAGAGCGATACCTGACCGAAGTCCTGGGCCATGTGCATGACGCGATCCAGGACGGGGTCGACGTGCGTGGCTACCTGCACTGGACCAACACCGACAACTTCGAGTCTTAACTAGACTCAGCCCGATGACTCGCCGGTCGGTGGCGGTCGGGGCTGTCGCCGTAGTTCTGGGCTCGGTCCTGATGCTCTCGCTCGTCTGGGGCCTGCAGCACGCCGCTTTGAGCAACCCGCCGGTGCTCGGCCGGAGCGCGCCCAACCTTGCGATCCAGACGCAATCCGGCGACCAGGTCAGCGTCGCGGGCCTGAACGGGAAGCCTGTGGTCCTCAATTTCTGGGCGTCCTGGTGCGGACCGTGCGTGCAGGAAGGAGACGTCCTGGCCAGCGCATCCTCGTCCCACCCGGGCGTCGAATTCGTCGGCGCCGACAACCGGGACACGACGTCTGGCTTCCAGGCCTTCGAGCAGCGCCATCCCCACGTCTACCCGGCCGGCCCGATCGTCAGCGGGTCGTATCAGTCATATGGCGTGGCGGGCTTGCCGGCCACCTTTTTCATCGACGCCCACGGCGTCGTCGCGGCCTCTTTCAGCGGCCCGCTCGACGCGAGCACCCTGCAGCACTACATGGCGCTGATCGCCACGTGATGCTGTTCTTGCGCTGGGGCCTGCCGGGTCTGGTCGTGGTCGGCTGCGTCGGCTACCTCATCTTCTCCGCCTCCGGCGGCTCGGCCGAGTACTACCTGACGGTTTCCGAGCTGCGCACGCACACGCACGCGGGCGACGTGCGCGTGGCGGGTGTGGTGCAGAACGACGTGCAGAAGAGCGACGGGGGGCTGCACGTGACCTTCACCGAGAAGGACGGCACCGCGTCGATGCCGGTCGACTACTCCGGGCCGCTGCCCGACATCTTCAAGCCGGGCATCACGGTGGTCGTCGAGGGCAAGCTCGGCGGCGACGGGGTGTTCCACGCGAGGACGCTGCTGGCCAAATGCCCGTCGCGCTTCTCGACCCAGCCGTATACCTCGTGATCCTCGGTTACTTCGGAGCCGGCGCGCTCCTCGCCGGGCTCGTGCTCGGCGGCTTTGCGGCGCTGCTCTCCTTCTGGGCAGGCTGGCGGCAGGCGCCTCTGTTCATCCAGGTCGGGCGCCGCGCCTTCTACGCGGCCACCACGATGGTGCTGCTGGCCGCGGTCGTCCTCGAGGCTGCGCTGCTGACGCACGATTTTTCACTCGTATACGTGGCGGAGCACACCGACCTGTCCACGCCGACCGCGCTGGTGGTCGCCGGGTTCTACGGCGGACAGGAGGGATCGCTTCTTTACTGGACACTCATCCTCGGTTTGCTGGGCAGCGCGTCGCTCGTGGCGAGCGCGTCGCTGGGTGGCCGCGTCGCCGCGTACGCGACCGGCATCCTGGCCGCCATCCTCTCGTTCTTCCTGTTCGTCCTCGCCGTCGTGGCCAGCCCGTTCGAGCTGCTGGCGATCACACCGCCCGACGGCCTCGGCCTGAACCCGGTCCTGCGCGACATGGGCATGCTGATCCACCCGCCGGTGGTGCTGGCTGGCTTCGCGGCGTTCGCAATCCCATTCAGCTTCGCGTGCGCAGCATTGCTCGCTGGTCGTGCCGACGCGGCCTGGATCCGCCACACGCGGCGCTTCGCGCTCCTTGCGTGGGG
Source organism: Chloroflexota bacterium (assembly GCA_005880345.1). Taxonomy (GTDB): domain Bacteria; phylum Chloroflexota; class Dormibacteria; order Dormibacterales; family Dormibacteraceae; genus 40CM-4-65-16. The sequence continues at coordinate 3,897 of VBGE01000059.1, forward strand.
CCTGCAGACCACGGGTCTTCTCCTCGGCATGTGGTGGGCGTATCACGTGCTCGGGTGGGGCGGGTACTGGGGCTGGGACCCGGTCGAGAATGTCGCGCTCATGCCGTGGCTCGCGACCACCGCCTACCTCCACTCCTCGCAGGTGCAGGAACGTCGCGGCCGGCTCCGCACGTGGAACCTGGGGCTCGTGATGCTCGCGTTCCTGCTCGTCGTGTTCGGCACGTTCATCGTGCGTAGCGGTGTCGTGCCCTCGGTGCACACCTTCGCGATCAGCGCGATCGGGCCGTGGTTTCTCGGCTTTCTGGGTGCGTGCCTGCTGTTCTCGGTCGCGTTGCTTGCGTTGCGTTCCGGCAACCCGGGCGCGGTCGCCGAACGCGAGACGCCGGTCGTCTCCCGCGAGGGCGCCTTCGTACTCCAGAACCTGCTGCTCATCGGCGCCACCGCAGTCGTTTTCTGGGGCACCGTGCTGCCGCTGGTATCCGGCATGTTCGGCGGCGAGCGCGTGGTCGGCGCGCCTTATTACGAGCGCGCGGCGGGACCGCTGTTCGCCGGTCTTCTCGCGCTGCTGGCGGTCGGGCCGCTCCTTCCGTGGCGGCGTCTTCGCCGAGCGACGTATCGCGCCCTGGTGTGGCCGGCAGCCGGCCTGGCGCTCGCGCTCGTCGTCCTGGTGGTGGCCGGAGTACGTGCGGTGCCGGCCCTCATCGTGTTCCCGCTGGCCGCGGGCGTGGCGGCGACGGTGCTGGCGGAATTCGTCCGCACGGCGATCCGTAAACCGCGCGCGATTCTCCGCAAGCGCCGCCACTATGGGGCCTACCTCGCGCACCTCGGGCTGGCCGTGGTCGTGGTTGGAATCGCCGCCTCGCATTTCGGCCAGCAGGAAAAGGACGTGACCCTGCAGCCCGGCCAGCAGGCGACTGTCGCGGGCTACACCTTGACCTACACGGGCCTGCAGCAGCGCCAGCTCGCCGACCATGCCGATTTCGTCGCGGCCATGCGGTTCGGCGACCAGACCCTCGAGCCGTCGCGCGCCACGTATGCCGGGCTAGGCGGACAGGCCCTGACCCACGTCGCCATATCGACAACGCCGGTCGCGGACGTCTACGTCGTGCTCGCGGACACCGGCGCCGACGGGTCGGCCACTTTCCGGATCTTCGTCAACCCACTGGTGGTTTTCATCTGGGCGGGCGGGGCCGCGATCGTCGTCGGCGTCGTCCTGGGCAACGTGGGCGAGGCCGGCCCTGCTGCGGAGTTGGCAAGACGCAGGATTCCGGCTACCCTGCCCGCCTAGGCAGATGGCGATCATCGTCGCGACGCTGCTCCTGTTCCTGGCCGGGCCGTTCGTGCTCTGGCCGCTGCTGAAGACGCCCGACGAGCCCCTCCCCCCGGCTTCGCCGGGTACCTCCCCATAAATGGGGAGGACGGACCCAGAGTCGTGAGCCTGGTCGTCGCCAACGGCCTGGCGCACCGCTTCGGCAACGAGATCGCGCTCATGGGGGTCGACCTGGTGCTCGACACGGGCGAGCACATGGCCGTGCTGGGCGACAACGGGGCAGGCAAGACCACGCTGCTCCGGATCCTGGCGACGGCGCTGCACCCGACCGCGGGCGAGCTGAAGATCGCCGGGCTCGACGCCTTCCGCGAGCGCAGGCGCCTGCGGCACTACCTGGGCTATGTCGCCCACGCGCCCGGCCTCTATCCCGCATTGACGGCGGCCGAGAATCTCGAGTTCTTCTGCGACCTTCAGGACGTGAACCGCTCGCGCGCCGCGGAGGCGCTGCAGGCGGTTGGTCTCAGCGGCGCCGCCCGCAAGCGGGCCGGCGAGCTTTCGCGTGGCATGCAGCAGCGGCTGGCGATCGCACGTGCGATTCTGCACGAGCCGCGACTCCTGATCCTCGATGAGCCAGACGCCAGCCTCGGCGCCGACGCCGCCGACCTCCTCCAGCGGGTGATGGAGGACAAGACCGTGGTGCTCGCCACCCATGACCACGCGCTTGCCAACAAGCTATGCCAGCGCACCCTCGTGCTCCGCAGCGGGCGCTCGCTCGGCACGGCGACACGACTGCGCGTCGTGAAATGACCATCTTTCGTGTTGCGCTCGCAGTGGCGCGCAAAGACCTGAGGTCGGAGTGGCGCACGCGCGAGCTCGTGCCGGCGCTGGCGCAGTTTGTCGTCCTGGCCCTGCTCATCGGCAACTTCGGATTTCAGATCGACTCACACAACGCCGCCACCATCGCGCCGGGCATCCTGTGGCTGGCGCTGGTCTTCGCCGGACTGGTCGCGTTCGGCCGCACGTTTGCCGCGGAGCGGGAGCAGGCATCGCTCGAGGCCATGCTGATGACGCCGGCGTCGCCGGTCGCGATCTTCGCGGGCAAGGCTGTGGCGGCGCTGACGATGCTCGTCCTGTGCGAAGCGGTCCTGCTGCCGGCGCTCTCGCTGTTCTTCGGCACGCCGTTCTCATTCGACCTTGTCGCGGCGGTGCTGCTGGCAACCATCGGGCTGGCGGTGCTCGGCGTGCTCTTTGCGGCGATCGTCGCCCGGGTGCGCGCAAGAGAGCTGCTGCTGCCGCTGCTGATCCTGCCGCTGTGGATCCCGTTCATCATCGCGGGCGGGCAAGCGGTGCAATCGGCGTTTGGGCTGC
>VBGE01000141.1 GCA_005880345.1 Chloroflexota bacterium
TTCTGGACTCGAGGCTAGTTACAAAAGGCTGACGTCGCAGCGACCTGCGTCTAACAGCGCCGCCTCATCCTGGACGTTGACTCAATTGGGTCGGCCAACCACCAACAAACCCTGAGGTGAGAACGAAGATGAATCCGTTTGCAGCAGTCGCCGTCAAAGCCGTTGGAGCCGCGGGCGTCGCCGCGCTCCTGAGCGTGGGCGCGGTGAGCGTCTCCGCCGCCACACCAACACCGAAGCCGACGGCCACGGCGGGCACGACCACTCCACCGTCGACGGACCGCCACGCCGACCGCCGCGCCATTCGCCGCGCGGTCATCGAGGCCGAGGCGGACGTGCTCGGCACCACTCCGCAGACGCTGGTCAAGGACCTGAGAGCGGGCCAGAAGGTTTCCGACCTGGCCAGAGACAAGGGCATGACCAAGGAGCAGTTCGAGACGAAGCTGGTCGCCAGCCTGAAGCCGCGGCTCCAGACGCTGGTTGAGCACAAGGTCATCACGCAGGCGCAGGCCGACAAGGCACTCGACCGGATCTCGAAGGGTTACGTGCCCTTCTGGGATGGCATCCACCGCAAGAAGTAGCCGATAAGTCTTCCTCCCCCATGAAGGGCCTGGCGCAAGCCAAGCCCTTTCTTGTTTCAGGGCCGGCTTGCTACTCGCCTTTGAAGTCAGCCTTGCGCTTCTCGCCGAACGCTTTGATTCCTTCGTTGGCGTCCTTGGAAACGAAGACCCGGCTGATCGCCTCGCGCTCGATGGCGAGGCCGACGTCCAGCGGCGTGCCGTAACCCTGCGTCACCGCCAGCTTGGCGTGGCCGAGCGCGACGCTCGGTCCTGCAGCGACCTTCGTCGCATATTCGATCGCTCCCTCTCGGCACGCGGCCGGGTCTGGAAAGACCCGATCGACGAGCCCGAGCTCATGCGCTTTGTCAGGCGGCATCGTCGTCGCGTTGATGATGAGATCGAGGCCTTTCGACAGCCCGACCAGCCGCGGCAGCCGCTGCGTGCCACCCGAGCCGGGGAACAGCCCGAGGTTCGTCTCCGGCAGCCCGATCTGGTACGCGCCCTCGGCGGCGAAACGCAGGTCGCAGGCAAGCGCCAGCTCGAAGCCGCCTCCCAGGCAGTGCCCGGCGATCGCGGCGATGAAGATGATCGGGGTGTTCTCCATCTTGCGGAACGACTCGTGCGCGAGCAGCGCGGTCATGACTCGTGAACGAGTGGTGCCGGCGGCAAAAGCGCTGACGTCGGCGCCCGCGGAAAAGAATTTCTCCGATGCGCTGGTCACGACAACAGCGTGAATGTCCTCATCGGCGCGCACGTCGTCGATGGCGCTCGCGAAGGAGCGTAAGAACGCGTAGTCGTAGCTGTTGGCCGGCGGGCGATCCAGGACGAGGACGCCCACGCCACCCTGCTTCTCCAACCTCACAGGCATGACCCGATAACCTTATCGAAGTGGATCCCCACGAATTCCGAGGCTTCGCCGTGAATTCGCGGGGACCCCTGACGAATCAACGAACCGACGGGGGTGGCGCATGGCGACGATGATCATCGAAGGCGACAGGACCAAGGCCGCATCGGGCAAAACGTACGAGGTCCGCAACCCGGCCACCGGCGAGGTCGTCGACGAGGTTCCCGCCGGCGGTCCCGCGGACGTCGACAAGGCGGCGCAGGCTGCGGCGAAGGCTTTCCCTGCGTGGTCGAAGCTTCCCGCCAACAAGCGGGCCGAGATCCTGCACAAGGCGGCGCGTCACATGCTGGAAAAGGTCGAGCACATCGCGCCGATCCTGACCAGGGAGCAGGGCAAGACGCTGCTCGAGTCGCGCATCGAGGCGCAGCGGTTCGGCGAGAACATCGCGTGGTTCGCCGACCTGGCGGACAAGATCCACGGCGAGCACGTCCGGCTGCCCGACCTCACGACCTATGGCCTGGTCGTGCGCAAGCCGATCGGCGTGTGCGGCGCCATCGTGCCGTGGAACTTTCCTTTGACCCTGGCGGCCAACAAGGTCGCGCCCGCGATTGCCGCGGGCAACACCGTAGTCCTGAAACCCGCGAGCACGACGCCGCTGTCGACGCTCGCATGCATCGAGGCGTTGATCGAAGGCGGGCTGCCCGAGGGCGTGGTCAACGTCGTGGTCGGCCAGGCGACGGGGGACGCCATCGTGGCGCACCCGCTGATCCGCAAGATCGCGCTCACCGGTTCCACCCCGACAGGCAAGAAGGTGATGACTCGCGCGGCGGAGCTTCTGAAGAAGGTCACCCTCGAGCTCGGCGGCAGCGATCCATGCATCGTCCTCGACGACGCGGACCTGGAGGGCGCGGCCCGCGCCATCTCGGTGGGCCGCTTTTTCAACTGCGGCCAGGCGTGCCTTGCCGTGAAGCGGCTGTACGTGCAGGAAGGCGCCTACGACGCGCTGCTGGAGAAGTTGATTGCCCGCGCGTCCAAGCTCAAGCCGGGCAATGGCCTCGACAAGGACAGCCGGATGGGCCCGATGCACTCGGAAACGCAGCGTGCGGAGGTCGAGGCGCAGGTCAAGGACGCCATCGACAAGGGCGCCAAGGTTCTGTACGGCGGCGGCCGCCCGAAGGGCTCGGAGTACGAGAAGGGCTGGTTCATCGAGCCGGCCATCCTCGAGAACGTCCCCGACGGCGCCCGCATGTGGACCGAGGAGGTCTTCGGTCCCGCTCTGCCCGTACGCCGGATCAAGGACCTTGATGAGGGCTTGCGGCTTGCCAACGACTCGCCGTTCGGCCTCGGGTCATCGATCTGGACGTCGAACATGGGCGCCGCGCACCGCGCGGTCAACGAGCTGGAGGCCGGCTACACCTGGGTCAACGCGCTGCAGATCGCACACGACGAGCTGCCGTTCGGGGGCACCAAGCAGTCCGGGTTCGGCAAGGAGCATGGGGTGGAGGCTTTCCTCCAGTACACAGAGGAGAAGTCGGTCGTCTACGGAGGGCTCTGACGAGTAACCGGCCGGGGTAATCCACCGGCGTGAGAGCAGGACTGGCGATCGTCGGTGCGTTGATCTTGCTGGCGGGCGCTGTGTTCGCCGGTCAGGGGCTGGGCAAGATCCCGGGCAGCTTCATGACCGGGGACATGAGGTGGTTCTGGATCGGGTCGGCGATGGTGGTGGTCGGCCTGGCTCTGGGCGTGGTGGGACTGCTTCGACCGGCCAAACGGGCCTGACCCACCGGTTAGTCCGGACTAACCGACCCTTTCAGTCGCCAAATACCCGGATAGTCCGGACTATCCGAGCAACTGTTAGGCCGTTCGGCCGTTGATCCTGTCCCAGTGGGATTGGCATTCGACGCACCGCGTCGCGGCCGGCTGGTACTTCAGCCTGGCCTCGGGAATGCGCCGGCCGCAGCCTTCGCAGACCCCGTACGTGCCCTCGCGCAGCTTTTCGAGCGCACGCTCGACCTGCTCGCGGTTCTGGTCCAGCAGGTGGACCAGAAGGTCCGTCGTCTCGCGGTCGGAAAGCGCCTGGGCGAGGTCGGTGTCCTCTGGAATCCCCGTGATGACTCCGCCGACGACGTCGTTCAGCGGACGGTGGAGCCCGGCCTCTTCGCCGCACTGCGCGGCCAGGAGCTCGAGCCGTCTCCGGTCAGCCTCGAGCCTCTCCTCCGGCGCGTTGTCGCTGGTCTTCCGTGTGGCCATCTGACTAACCCCCCTCCAATCTCCTTACCGGCCTCGGCGTCGGATGGATTCCGAGAGTTGGAACGCGTGCACCGACGGGCGTACCCGCTCCCGCACAATTAGCCGCCTGATGCGGTCCCCGCTGCCATTCCCCCGGATTACGCTCGCCGCTGTTGCCCTGGTGGTCGTTCTGGCCGGTTGCCAACCGGGGGGCTCGCACCCGGTGCCGAGCGTACCTCAGATCGGGAGCAATCTCAAGTGCTCTCAGGGAGACCACGGCTACCAGGACATCCAAGCCGGCTGGGGGTTCTGCTACCCAGGCACGTGGCGCTACATCGAGCGGTCCCAGGCCAGCCAGAGCCCGCCCGGGCTGGACCTCACCTTCGACATCACCGACTTCGCCTGCTCGAGCCCCGGCCCAGGCGGCACGGCGCCCAAGTGCTCGCCCAACGCAGGCTCTTTCGCTTTCATGATCATCTCGACCTACCAGCGAGGCAGCGCGACCGACCTGCCGTCCTGGATCCAGGGCAACATGACCAACCCGCCGGCCAGCGAATCGATCGCGTGGGGCAACTCAGTCCAGGCCGTGAAGCTGGCGGACGGGCGGCGCGTGGCGCTGACCCCGCACCACGTGGTGATCATGGAGCTTCGCCCCGGGCCGCTCGACCTCGAGGCGGCCATGTCCTCGAGGCTGAGCACCTGGTCGTTCGATTTCTAGTAGGCCGTTGGCCTCCCTCTCCCCGCAGGGGTGAGGGGCGAGAAAGAAGCTTGTTACGGCCTCCGGAACATCGACTGCATCTTGATCGCCAGGCCCATGTCGCCTTTGATCTTCAGCTTCCCCTGCATGAAGGCCGCGGTCCCGTCGAGCTGGCCGGTCATGATCTTCACCCAGTCATGCGAGTCGGCCAGCAGCGTGAGGTTGGCAGGCTCACCAGGGTCGCCCTTGCCGGACTCGGCCTTGCCGTCGTGGATCCGCACCCACCACTTGCCGCCGCCGTCGCCGCTGAGGTCGAACTGAATCGTCGCCTTGGTGGTTCCGGCCTTCTCGGGGATGAGATATTCCGGCATCGCGTCCACGATCTGGTCCGGGGTCATTTGCACGTCAGACATCAGAGCCTCCTGAATTCGTTCGTCGTGTTTTTAGTACGTTCGAGTACCGCTCAGTACTCATCTTAGCCGCAGCCTGAACGAGAATTTGCCGGTGGCCGTCGATCTCGCGCTGACCGAAATCACGTCGGGCGTCTTCGAGCTCCGCCTGCCGATCCCGTTCGAGGACGGCCTGGTCAACGTCTTCGTCTTTCCCGACGGCAAGGAGGCCGACCTGCTCGACTGCGGCATGAACGCCGACGAGTCGGTCGAAATGATCCGCCGGGGCCTGCGCCTGCTCGGAGCGGAGAGGCTGCGCACGCTGATGGTCACGCACATCCATCCCGACCACTACGGGGCCGCGGGCACATTCGCCGGCGGACCCGGACTGGCCAACCTGTACATCCACCGGCTCGAGGTCCCGCTGGTGAATCCGCGCTACGTCGAGCTCGAGCATCTGGTTGACGAGGTGCGGCGCTATCTCCTGGTCAACGGCGTGCCCGCGGAAGAGTCGGACGTGCTGAGCAACTCGCAGCGTGCGTTGAGCCAGGTCGTGAAGACAGCGGAGGCGTCCGTGCAGCTCGACGGAGCCGAGACGGTTCAAATGGGAACGCGCGAGCTCCGAGTCGAGTGGACACCCGGCCACTCGCCGGGACACATCTGCCTGTACGACATAACGGAAGGCCTGCTGTTCGCGGGCGACCACATCCTGCCGGAGTTGTCGCCCAACATCGGGCTGCACCCGCAGAGCACGCCGGACCCGCTGCACGAATATCTCGAAGGGCTGCGGCGCATGGCCGCCCTGCAGCCGACGCGCGTGCTGCCCGCACACGGCCGTCCCTTCACGAACGCACCCGAGCGCGTCGAGGTCCTTGTTGCGCATCATCAACGTCGCCTCGACCAGATCCTCGAGATCGTGGGCCGCGACGAAAAATCGGCCTGGCAGGTCGCGTTGGAACTGTGGGGAGTACGCGAGAACCTTTATGAGAAGCGTCTCGCGCTGCAGGAAGGCCTGGCCCACCTGCAGGCCCTCGCGGTGGAGGGCCGCGTGACGAAGACGGTTACGCCTGAGTCCGTGCGGTGGCGACTGGTTTGATGCCGAGCGGCAGCAGGTCGGCGGGGTAGCAGCCGACTCCGACGACACCCGGCCCCGCGTGCGCGCCAACCACGGGCCCGAGCGGCTGGATCATCAGGGTCTCCGCCACCGGCTCCAGAGCACGCGCAACGCGCTCTGCATCCGCCTCGGCGTCGGCGTGTCCGACGATGACGCAGAGACCCTTGCCGCGGTCCACCTCGCGCGTCAGCTCGACAATGCGGTTGAGCGCGCGGTCGAATGTGCGCACTCGCTCAAGAGGCGTCACGAGCCCGTCGCGGATGCACAGCACCGGCTTCACCTGCAGCACCGAGCCGAGCATCGCGCTCGCGCGTCCGATACGACCGCCCCGTCGCAAGAACTCGAGTGTGGCGACGGAGAAATACGTTTGCACCTTGTCGCGCATGCCGGTGATGCGCTCGATGATGGATGCGGCGGACTCGCCATGCGCAGCCATCTCCGACGCGGCCAGGGTCAAGAGGCCCAGGGACATGGAGACGAGCTGCGAGTCGACGACGTGGACTCGTTTGGGATCCGTCATCTCGGCGCCCTGCACCGCAGACGCATATGTCCCGCTCAGCTTTTCCGATATGTGAACCGATACGACATCTGTGTGATCGTTCAGCAGCTGCGCGTACGTCTCCGCGAACCGGCCGGGCGACGGTTGTGACGTGGTCGGATGCGTCGTTGCGTTGGGCAGCTTGCGATAGAACTCCGACGGCCGGATGTCCACGCCGTCGAGCAACGAGCGGCCTTCGAAATGAAGTGTCAGTGGCACGACGGTGATCGACCTGCCTTTCGTCAGCTGCGATGGCAGGTCAGAGGTCGAGTCCGTGACGATCGCGATCCGGCCCTCGGTCATTCGTTCGGCTCGGCCGGATGCGGGTCGCTCAAACGGCGGTTTCTGCGGCCCCTGAAGAATCGTTCTTCGATGGGCTTGAGCGCGACGAGAACCACCACCACAAGGACCGCTGTGAAAACAGCGACGCTGTAATAGCCGAACCCCACTGCCATCCCGAGCGACGCGGTCACCCAGATGGAGGCCGCGGTGGTCAGCCCGCGGACCTCTTCGCCCTGCCGAAGAATGCTGCCCGCACCCAGGAAACCCACCCCGGTCACGATCTGCGCGGCGATGCGGGTCGGGTCGACCCTGGTCCCGAACTCAGGCAGCAAGCCGAGACCGGTGAACAAACACGACCCGGCTCCGATCAGGGCCATCGTCCGGAGTCCCGCCGGGTGGCCGCGAAACTCACGCTCCGCGCCGAGGATGAGACCGATGGCGAGGGCGATCGCGACGCGAATGGCGAGGTCCGTCTCGCCCGAGAGATGCGTGTGGGTCAGCCTCGGCCGGGACGTCCTCCGGGCCGGTCCTGCGCGCCGGGTTCATCCTTGGCACCTGGCTCGTCGGGAAGCTCGGGGAGGTCCAGGCTGTTCACGAAATCGCGAAAGACGGCGAGCCGCTCCTCGTCGACCACAGTGGTCTCGGACTTGTCCTTGTCACCGTCCAGCTCGTCGGCTTCGGGGATGATGCCCGCGGAGTCCATCACCTCCGACGCGACGAAGATCGGGCACTCGACGCGCACGGCGAGCGCGATGGCGTCGGAAGGGCGCGCGTCGAAGTCGAGGTCGCGGCCGTTCTGCTTGACGTAAAGCCGCGCGTAGAAGACCTGGTCGGCCAGTCGCGTGACGACGATCCGCTTGACGCTGACGCCCAGGTCGCCGAGCGCCGTCGCCATCAAGTCGTGGGTCAACGGGCGTCCCAGGCTGTTGCCTGAGATCTTGGTCGCGATGGCCTGTGCCTCGAAGGAACCGATCCAGATGGGAAGGTAGCGGTCGGCTTCCTTCTCCTTGAGGATGACCAGGTGCTGTGCTGTCGGCATGTGGATGCGGATGCTGTCCACCGAGACTTCGATGAGGTTTTTCATCCTCGGCTCCATATTACCCTTCGGTCCTCCAACTCCCTGCTATTTGAACGCGCAGACCCCCCTTCGGGTGACACTCCTGAGCGAACGTAAACTTCGAACGTGGCGAAGGGTCGGCGCGGGCGGGTCATCCTGATCGACGCCCACAGCCTCATCTATCGGGCATTCTTCGCCCTGCCGCCGATGAGCACCGCCGACGGCCGGGTGACCAACGCCGTCTACGGCTTCACATCGATGCTGGCAATCGTCCTTGCATCACGTCCGGAGTACGCGATCGCCGCGTTCGACCTTGGCAAACCCACATTCCGCTCCCAGGAGTACGAGGAGTACAAGGCCGGTCGCCGCGCCATGCCCGACGACCTGCGGCCACAAATCGAGATGGTGCGAGACGTCCTCGGAGCTTTCTCGATTCCGATCCAGGGCGTCGAAGGGTTTGAGGCAGACGATGTGATCGGCACGCTGGCGCGAATCGCGGATGAGCGCGGGCATTCGGTGACGATCGTCTCCGGCGACCTGGACTGCCTGCAGCTCGTGACCGAGTCCGTGGAGGCGTTGGTGCCTCGCCGCGGGATCACCGACACGTTCCTTTACGGCCCCGACCAGGTCCGGCAGCGTTACGGCTTCGAGCCGGTGCAGCTCATCGACTTCAAGGCGTTGCGTGGCGACACGTCGGACAACATCCCGGGCGTGCCGGGCGTGGGCGACAAGACGGCGGCGAAGCTGGTCCAGGACTACGTCACGGTCGAGGCGCTGCTGCAGCGTGTCGACGAGCTGCCCGAAGGTCGCTTGAAGACGTCGCTCAAGGCGAACGAGGACAAGGTGCGACTCGGCAAGCGAATGGTCACCATCGTGCGCGACGTGCCGGGCGTCGAGCTCGAGCTGGAGAAGGCGAGGTGGACTCGCTACGACTACGACCGCGCACGCCGCGTCTTCGACAACCTGGAGTTCCGCCAGCTGCTCAGCCGGTTTCCTCCGCCCGACCAGGTGCCGGTCCAGCCGAGCCTCACCTTCGAGCCTGCGCCGCAGCCGGCCGGGCTGCGCATCGTGAGCGACCCCGCGGAGGCGGCAAGCGCGATTGGACCTTCAGCACATTTCTCGCCGCGTACCTCCTCGGCGCGGGATCGCGCGACCCGCGGTTGGAAGACCTCGCGCGCGATTTCCTCGGGGTCGAGCTCATGAGCACCGAGCAGCTGCTCGGCACCGGCCGCGCCGCGCGCAAGCCCACGGCGGTCGAAGACAACGAGGCTGCGGAGTTTTCGGCGCGACGAGCCGAGGCGATCCTCAACCTGCGGCCGCGCCTGGAAGCCGAGATGAGCAACCTCGGCGTCGACTACCTCTTCCACGAGATCGAGCTGCCGCTGGCCGGGGTTCTCGCCGACATGGAATCCGAGGGCGTCGCGATCGACGTGCCCTATCTGAAGCAGATGCAGGAGGAGCTGGGTTCGCAGCTGGCGGCCATCGAGTCGGAGGTCGAGCAGGTCGCCGGCGAGAGGTTCAACCTGAATGCGCCGCAGCAGCTTGCGACCGTGCTTTTCGAAAAGCTGCGCCTGCCTGTGGGCAAGCGCACGAAGACCGGCTACTCGACGGACGCAGACACTCTCGAAGCGCTGCGCGACAAGCACCCGATCGTGCCTCTCATCCTCGACCACCGCCAGCTCTCGAAGCTGAAGTCGACTTACGTCGATGCGCTGCCGCAGCTGGTCGACCCGCTGAGCGGACGCGTGCACACGTCATTCGGCCAGGCGAGCACCGCGACCGGGCGCCTCGCGTCGTCGAATCCCAACCTGATGAACATCCCGATCCGGACCGAGCTCGGCCAGCGGATCCGCCGCGCGTTCAAGGCGGGCCGTCCCGACCACGTGATGGTCTCCGCGGACTACGCGCAGATCGAGCTGCGCATCGCCGCGCATCTCAGCGGCGACCCGATGCTGCTCGACGCGTTCAAGGCCGGCCAGGACATCCACACCGCCACCGCCGCCGCGGTGTTCAAGGTGCCGATCGAGGCTGTCGACCCCGGCCAGCGCCGCCTCGCCAAGATCGCGAACTTCGGGTCGATCTACGGCCAGGGCGAGTACGGCCTGTCGCAGCAGCTGGGTATCACCGGCGACGTGGCGCGCGAATTTCTCGGCCAGTACTGGTCCACCTACTCGAAGCTGCGCGAGTTTCTGGACGACCTGCGCCGCCAGGCGCGGGAAGAGGGTTTCGTCGTCAGCGCCACAGGGCGGCGCCGCGCCATCCCCGACCTGCGCTCGCCGAACTTCCAGCTCCGCGGTGCCGCGGAGCGCATGGCGATCAACTTCCCGATGCAGTCGCTCGCGGCGGACATCATCAAGATCGCCATGGTGCGGCTGCAGCGCGAGATCGAGGCCGACCAGATCGAGGGCCGGATGCTGCTCCAGGTCCACGATGAGCTCCTCTTCGAGGTGCCCCGCTCCGAGCTCGACCAGTTCGCGGAGAAAGTGCCGCGCATCATGACCGGCGCCTACGAGCTCGAGACGGGCATCGAGGTCGAGATGAAGGCCGGCCCGAACTGGGCCGACATGAAAAAGCTGGCTGTCGTCCGTGCATAGACCGCATTTCCCGGATAGTCCGGACTATCCGATGTTTTGCTCGACGAGAAGTTCCGTTAGTCCGGACTATCCGAACCTTGCCTGAATTACCGGAGGTCGAGACGATAGCCGCGGACCTGCGGCCGCAGCTGGTCGGCCGCACGATCACGCGCTGCGAGCTCAGCTTCCCGACGATCGTCCGGCATCCCGAGCCCGAAGAGTTCATCGACGCGGTCGTCGACCATCGCATCGAGTCGGTGGGACGTCGCGGCAAATACATCCTGATCGGGCTGGGCAATTCGCTTCTCCTGGTCGTGCACCTCGGCATGACCGGGCAGCTGCGGATCGTCGACGAGGTGACTCCGCTCGAGAAGCACACTCACGCGGTGTTCTTCCTCGACGACGGCAGGCAGCTACGGTATCGCGATCCGCGGCGTTTTGGACGGTTGCTGCTAGGCACCGAGCAGGCGTTGCTCTCATCGAAGAAGATGCCGCGACTTGGACCGGAGCCGATCGATCCCGATTTCGCCGCGGACGAGCTCTACCGCCGCCTGCGCAAGCGCAAGACATCGCTCAAGGCCCTGCTGCTGGACCAGACGGCGATCGCCGGCGTCGGCAACATCTACGCCGACGAGTCATTGCACAGGGCGCGCCTGCGCCCGGACCGGGTGGCCGGCAGCCTGAGCAAGAAGTCTGCGCAGCGCCTGCACGAATCGCTGCGCGAGTCGCTGCAGACGGCCATCGTCAATCGCGGCAGCTCGGTCGACACCTATCGCGACGCCTGGGGCGAGATGGGCGGCCAGCAGGAAAAGCTCCTCGTCTACGGGCGTGCGGGCGAGCCTTGCTTCACGTGCGGCCGCCCGCTCTCGGCGATCCGGATCGCGGGAAGAACCACCGTTTTCTGCCGCCGTTGCCAGCGCTGACCGCGCGTCTTGTCGCGATCGGCGTGCTGGTCGTCGTCTTCGTCGCGTTGACGATCGCGATCAGCGCCGGTCTCCTCACGCAGCTCGATCTGCAGGTCGCGCAGGCCATGCACTCGGTCTGGCAACCGGCGCTGCATCCTGTATTCCAGGCCGTCGCAGAGCTCGGTGGCATCGAGGTGACAACTGTTCTGATGCTGGCGCTCTCCGTTTACCTGTGGCGCTCGGGCTTCGGGTCTGACGCCCTGGTGTTCGTGGTGTTCGTCGCCGCCGTCGCTTTCGAGCTCTTCTATCGATACAACCTGCACCACCTGGGTCCGCCCGCCTCCATTGCCCAGGGCGACGGTCCGAGTCTCAGCGAGCTCTTTCCCGCGGCCCGCGGCGGCAACAGCTTTCCCAGCGGCCATATGTTGCGCACCGTCGTCGCGTACGGACTTCTCGCCTTCGTCATCCGCCGGCTTTCGCCATCGCCCCGCATCCGCGCTCTTGCCGCCGCCGGAGCGATTGCGGTCATCGTGCTGATGGCATTCGACCGCCTGTACCTCGACGTGCACTGGGAGTCGGACGTGGTGGGCGGTCTCTTGCTCGGCGCCATCGCTTTGCTCGCGGGCACCGTGTGGCTCGACCGCCCCAAGAAGGCCGAGAATTAACGCGTGGGGGACAAGGCTGTTTTGATCCTGGTGACGGCCGGCGCACGCGACGACGCGGAGCGACTGGGCGAGGCGCTGGTCGTCGAGCGCCTTGCGGCGTGCTGCTCCGTCGTGCCGACCATCTCGTCCTTTTATTACTGGGACGACCACCTGCAGCGGGCGCACGAGGCCCTGCTCCTGGTCAAGACGGTCGAATCGCGGGCCGCCGAGGTGCAGGAGTACGTCCGAGCTCACCACAGCTCCGAGCTCCCTGAGATCCTCCAGCTGCCGATCGAGGGAGGCTCTTCGCCCTACCTGAACTGGCTGGAGAGGCAAGTAACCCAACCGCGCCCGTAGCTGTTAACCAAGCACTTAGACTGCGGGGAAAGGAAGGGTGGGGACGGCCACTTTAGTCACTGATCCGAGCGATCCGAGCGGCTCCAAACGCCGTCGTCGGCGCGCGCGCAGCAAGGCCCGCGAGACTCCCCACAACGGCGGCAACGCCGGCAACGGCGGCAACGGCTCTGAGAAGACGCTCGACGCCGCGACGGTGACCATCGTGGCCGAGATGGCTCCCGCCACACCCGAGATCGCGGCCGAGATCGCTAGCCCCGTCATTCAGGAAGAGGCGGATGAGTTCCGCGACCTTCTCGGCCAGGCGGTCGGCCTGCGCCTCGACGCGGTCTCCCGCGAGTTCGGCGGGCGCGACGAGATGCACGTGACCGCGCTTCGCAACGTCACCCTGGACATCGGCCCGTGCGAGTACGTGGCGATCGTGGGGCCGTCCGGCTGCGGCAAGAG
>VBGE01000060.1 GCA_005880345.1 Chloroflexota bacterium
CGATGAGCTCCGACTTGCTCAATCCGTTGAACGCCATCACCTCGGTGACCTTCGGCTGGCCCATGGTCAGCGTGCCCGTCTTGTCGAAGACGATGGTGTCGATCGCTGCGAGCTTCTCCATCGCCGCCGCGCCCTTGATCAGGATGCCTTCGCGTGCGGATGCAATGAGGCTCGCGAGCATCGTGGTCGGCGCCGCGACGCGAATGCCGGTCGCGAGGTCGAAGATGAGGACGGATGCGGCGCGCGAGGCATTGCCGGTGAGCGCGTAGACAACCGCGGCCGCACCCATCACCGGCAGCACGAAACGGTCGGCGATCTTTCGCGCATGGTCCGC
This sequence comes from Chloroflexota bacterium, assembly GCA_005880345.1. Taxonomy (GTDB): domain Bacteria; phylum Chloroflexota; class Dormibacteria; order Dormibacterales; family Dormibacteraceae; genus 40CM-4-65-16. The sequence continues at coordinate 335 of VBGE01000060.1, forward strand.
CATCCGTGTCTCGCCGATCGGCGCGCGCTCGAGGAAGGCCATGATCCGGCCGGCGCGCGAGTCGGCCGCGGTGCCCGATGCCTCGACCACGAGCTCTCCATCGGTGACGACCGTCATGGCGTAAAGGGAATCGCCTCGGCTCCGCGGCACCGGCATCGGCTCGCCGGTGAGCACCCGCTCGTCGACGATGGCCCTGCCACGCACAACGGTCGCATCCACCGGGACGCGATCCCCGGATCCGACCATCAGCCTGTCGCCGGCCCGAATCGCCGCCACCTTGACCGCGACGCGCCTGCCATCGGTGACTTTCCAGCAGGTGGCGGACTCGTGCGACATGAGCGCGCCAAGCTCTCGCCGAGAGCGCGATGCCGTCAGGTCGCGGAGCAGCTCGCCGCCCTCCACGAGGGCACCGATCACCGCAGCTGTCAGCCACTGGCCGGTGAGCACCGTGATGGTCATCGCGGTCGCGTCCAGGGCGTCGACCCCGACCTTGCGGCCGCGGAGGCGCTTGACCGCGCGCCGGAAGATAGGCACAGCGCCCATTCCGATCAGGGGGACCGCGAGCGGTTGGCCGAGCATGGCCATCGCCCCACCCGCCGCGAGCGCGCTCAGGCTGCGCACGTGCCGGGACGGGCGGCCTTTCTTGACCTCGGCCGTGGGCTGGCGCGCCGGCGCACGCTCGACCATTCCGACGAGCCGCCGCACCTTCAAACCAGCACGGTGCTCGATCACGAGCGAGCGCCCCGCGACGTTGAACCGGTGCCCGGTTACGCCGGGCTCGGACTCGAGCGAGGCCGCGATCCCGGCGCGCCGCTCGGGCGCCAGCATCGAGCGCGGCAGCTCCAGGCGCACGCGACCCGGCATCGCATGCGCAATCTCAATTGACGAGACGGCCATGTGACCTCGCCGCCACCTTGACGGTCTGTTCCTCGTGGAGCTTGAAGAAGCTGTCGAACGCCCAGTACAGCAGCTGGTACCAGGTCGCGTCGCGCAGGCGGGCGCGCTGAATCACCAGGTTTCGAATGGCCAGGGCGAGGTAGACGGTGGGGACGGCAAGGCGCAGGTCGACATGGCCGCGCGCTGCGTCATGGAGCTTCGCGTTGGCGCCGGTGAAAACCTGCCGCACGATGGCGGCGCCTGTGCTTTGCGTGCGAAACGTGGGCGATTGCTGCAGGGCGGAGCTGACCTCGAAGCCGATGGTGCGGAGATCGTCGATGCGCACCTGGCTCGTGGTCCGCGGCCTGGGGATGCGCAGACGCAGCCGGCCAGGCATCCAGTGTTCGAGGTAGACGACGTCCCGGGATCCGCGGGCCACGCTCAGGTCGATTCAGCAGCTCGACGTGCGCGGCGCCGTCTCGGCGTGGAGGGAACCACTCGCAGGCGCCTGCGCTCGGCGTTGCGCTCCGCCTCACGGGCCGTCTGCTCGTATTCCAGGCGAGCCTCCGCGAAAACGTCCTGGCCTTTCTCGAATGCCTCGGCGCCCATCCCTTGCAACCAGTCGACGGCGCGGAAGCCGGTCAGCATCGCTGTCTTTGCCGCGGCGCGCGTCTCCCGTGGAAACGCCGCGCCGATGAGCGCCCCGATGCCGATGAAGACTCCCCATGGAACTGCTCTCTCGATGACTTCGTCGATCACTTCCGCCTCTTCGTCGAACTGCGTCTGACCCGCGATGTCCGGGCCCGCCCACGGGCCGGCGCCCAGCGCACCGTGCCTTCGCTGTCGCCGCCTACCGGCTTCGCGGCTCCGTCCACGAGGTGGCTGAGGAAGCGTTGAGGCTTAGGCGCATCCGGCCGGTTCAGCAGCTTCAGGAACGGGACGCTGGCGACAAATGCCGCGACGGCGATGGGAACCAGGTCCAGCGCGACGGCGGCGCCCAGCGCGCCGAAGAATCCGATTGATCGCGGCCAGTCCACCTCGATCGAGTGGTCGAGCCTGCCAGTGAGGCCCTGCTGGTCACGCGGCGTGCGAGTTGCGCCCCGGGCCATATTGGTATAACCGCTTCTTTCCATTCGATACCTTCCGCTTGAGCAGCGCCAGGACCGCGCCTTCGTCCGATCTTTCTCGCACCGCATCGAGCGTCCCCTGCATGTACGCGTCGACGACGGCTGGGTGCACGTACGAGCGCCTGCAGACGGCGCGGGTGTGGCCCAGCTTGCCGGCCACCGTGTCGATCGCCGCGAGCACGCGCCGCTTCGCCTCCGTCTCCGAATCGAATCCTTCCGCGTCGCGCAGCGCGCAAAGGGCCAGCACGGTGGCGGCCCACGTGCGGAAGTCCTTGGCGGTGAAATTCTCTTCCGTGACGCCGCGCAGATACTCATTGACGTCGTCCGACGTCACGTGGCGGCGTTCGCCATCGGGATCGACGTATTGAAAGAGCATCTGACCCGGCAGCTCTTCACAACGCTTGATCACACGAGCCACGCGGCGATCGGTGACGCCGGCGGACACCTCGCGGCCGCTCTTGCCCTTGAACAGAAACCTGACGGTGGAGCCGTTGACCTCGACGTGCCGGTTGCGCAGCGTGGTCAGGCCGAACGATCCGTTCTGTTGCGCGTACTCCTCATTGCCGATGCGGGCAAATGTCGTCTCGAGCAGACGGACGATGGTCGCCACCACTTTTTCGCGGGGCAGGCCCGGGCGGCGCAGGTCGCGTGCGACACGCCTCCGGATTCTCGGCAGCACGCGCGCGAACCCGGCCATCCGGTCGAACTTGTTGGCGTCCCGCACCTCCCGCCATCTCGGGTGGTAGCGGTGCTGCTTGCGGCCACGAGCGTCGCGTCCGGTGGCCTGGAGGTGCCCCCTCGGCCGGGTGGTGATCCAGACGTGCTCCCATGCCGGAGGGATGGCGAGGGCGCGGATCCGGTCCAGCGTGGCGGCATCACGCACGCGCTTCCCGTCGGGGCCGAAGTAGTCGAGATGCTTACCGCGTCGGACGCGCCGGATGCCGGGCTCGTCGTCCGTCGCGTACACCAGCCCGGCCTCCTGCGCGGCCTCCGCCGCAGGGTCGGGCAGGGCGCTCAGGCTGCGCTCGGTGGCGTGACTCCTGGACCGCCCCATCCCGGCTGCATCGTCAGGAGCAGGCTCCTCTTGCGAGCCCACAGCCGGGCGATCAGCTCCTCCCGCGAGGTCTTCTCACTGCACGGCACGCCAAGCTGCCAGAGGCTCGCCTGCACCTCGTCCGGCAGCACGTCATCGCACCCGTACGGACGCGCCACCTGGGAGAGGGCTCTGCCGAGCTGGACCAGCTGCCATTCGTGCTCGCTCATGTATCCCGAAAACGCTTTCGGGCGCCGGGCTACCGGGCGAGCTCCTGTCGTGTTTCGACGAATGCTCGCACCGCGCGCTCGAGGTCCTCGGGCGTGTGCGCGGCGGAGACCTGGGCCCGGATTCGGGCCTTGCCCTGGGGCACGACGGGATACGAGAAACCCACGACGTAGACGCCCTTTTCGAGCATCAGGGCGGCCATCCGGCCGGCCAGCGCGGCGTCGCCGACCATCACAGGCACGATCGGGTGGTCGCCGGGCAGGATGTCGAACTCTTCCTCGGTCATCCGGCGCCGAAACAGCTTGGTGTTGTCAACCAGGCGCTGCCTCAGGTCCTTCGCGTTGCGGATCAGCTCCAGGACCTTCAGGCTCGCCGCCGCGATCGGCGGGGCGACCGAGTTGGAGAACAGGTATGGGCGCGAGCGCTGACGCAAAAGAGCGACGAGCTCCTTGCGGCCCGAGACGTAGCCGCCGCTCGCCCCGCCGAGCGCCTTGCCCAGCGTGCCTGTGATCGCATCGACGCGACCGATGACGCCTTGCTGCTCGTGCGTGCCCCGGCCGTTGGCGCCGACGAAGCCGACGGCGTGCGAATCGTCCACCATCACCATCGCGTCGTAGCGGTCGGCCAGGTCGCAGATGTCCTTGAGCGGCGCCGTGTAGCCATCCATCGAGAAGACGCCGTCCGTGACCACCATGCGAAAGCGCGCGCCGGAGCTGTCCTTCAGCTGCTGCTCGAGGTCTTTCATGTCGCGGTTGGCGTAGCGAAAGCGCTTCGCCTTGCACAGCCGGATGCCGTCGATGATGCTCGCGTGGTTCAGCGCGTCCGAGATGACCGCATCCTGCTCGTCGAGGACCACCTCGAAGATGCCGCCGTTGGCGTCGAAGCAGGATGAGTACAGGATCGTGTCCTCGGTGCCGAGGAATTCGGTCAGCGCCGCCTCGAGCTCCTTGTGCACCTCCTGCGTGCCGCAGATGAACCTGACCGACGCCATGCCGTAACCCCAGCGGTCGAGCGCCTCCCTGGCGGCGGCCAAAACGTCGGGGTGATCTGCCAGCCCGAGATAGTTGTTGGCGCAGAGATTCAAGACGTCACGTTCGGCCACGCCCACCATCGAGCCCTGTGGCGAGGTGATCACGCGCTCCGGCTTCTCCAGCCCGGCGGCGCGGATCTCCTCCAACTGCTGATTCATGTGTGAGCGCATCTTTTCGAACATCACTTGCTCCAGTCGAGAACAACCTTGCCGCATTGCCCCGAGTGCGCCACCGCAAACGCCTCCTTGTACTGCTCATAGGGAAAGCGATGCGTGATCACGGGCGAGATGTCGAGACCGGTCTGGACGAAGACCGACATCTGGTACCAGGTCTCGAAGATCTGGCGTCCGTACACACCGCGCAGGGTCAGCATCTTGAACACCACCTGCGACCAGTCGATCGGGAACTCGTGGTCCGGCAGGCCCAGCATCGCGATGCGGCCCCCATGCGCCATGTTCTCGATCATCTCGCGCATCGCGTTGGGCACGCCGGACATCTCGAACCCGACGTCGAAGCCTTCCTTCATGCCGAGCTGCTGCTGGACCTCATGCAGGCGGACCTTCCGCACGTCGACGGCCAGGGTCACGCCGATCTTTCGAGCCAGCTCGAGCCGGTAGTCGCTCACGTCGGTGATGACCACAAAGCGCGCACCGTTATGGCGCGCGACGATCGCAGCCATCAGGCCGATAGGCCCGGCGCCCGTTATGAGCACGTCCTCTGCGACCAGGCGGTACTGCGTCGCGGTGTGGACCGCATTGCCGAACGGGTCGAAGATCGAGGCGACGTCCAGGTCGATCTTGGTGAGGTGGGGCCACAGGTTGCCCGCCGGCATGACGATGAGCTCGGCGAAGGCTCCGTCGCGCTGCACGCCGATGCCCACGGTGTTGGCGCACAGCACCCTTCGGCCGGCGAGGCAGTTGCGGCACGTGCCGCACGTGATGTGGCCCTCGGCGCCGACGATCTCGCCCGGGTAGACGGAGGCGACGCCCTCACCGAGCTCGACCACCTCGCCGACGAACTCGTGGCCGACGACCAGTGGGGGATGGATGGTGTGCTGGGCCCACTCGTTCCAGCTGTCGATGTGCAGGTCGGTGCCGCAGATGCCTGTGCGGAGGACGCGGATCAGCACCTCACCGGGGCCTGGCTTCGGCTCCGGCACGTCCTGCAGCCAGAGTCCTGCCTCGGCCTTCGCCTTCACGAGCGCCTTCATCGCCTCGCAACAATAAGACGAGTGCGGTAAGGCCTTGACCGCGGGTCGTGGCGCGGAAATAGGATTTCGTCGAACCCCATGAGCGCCGCACAGGGCTTTCTCTTCTTCCTATTGCTGCTCGGCCTGGCCGCCACCGGGCTGCGACTGGTTTCGCGCACGGCGCCCACCGTGCCGTATCCGGTGCTGCTAGCGGCGGGCGGGATCCTCATCGGCCTGGTTCCGGGTCTCCGGCTGCCTCCTATCGGACCCGACCTGATTCTCGTGGCGTTCGTGCCTGGGCTGGTCTTCGAGGCCTCGTTGTCGGTCGACCTCGACGAGATGTGGCGGAGGCTGGTGCCGATCGGCCTGCTCGCGGTCGTGGGCGTCTTCGTGACAGTCGGCATCATCGGCGTGCTGACCCACTACGCCCTC
>VBGE01000061.1 GCA_005880345.1 Chloroflexota bacterium
AATTGGTCGTCCGGCCGAACATGCGCTCCGGGCGGACGTAAGGCACGCCCGTCTGCTTGAAACCGGCCCACGCCCGCAGTCCGCGCATGAACCGGTTGTTCTCGGGCAGGTTGTTCAGCACGTTGACCACGCGCCTGTCGAGCAGCGAGAAGTCGCCGGCGTCGACGGGGATCGGCACGTACGAGAACGCTCGGAACACGCGGTAAAACGCCTTGTACGCGCCGCCAAGGAGAACCGGGGCGTCTCGCTTGACACGGATTCCGTACACCACGTCGAACCCTTGCTTCCACTGCTGGTAGAAGCTCTCGATCAGCTCGGGCGGGTCCTGGAGGTCCCCATCAAGCAGCGCCACCGCGTCGCCGGTGGAGATGCGCATGCCGCTGGTGAAGGCGCTCTGCGAACCGAAGTTGCGGGCGTGGTTGATGACCACGACCCTGCGGTCGCTCTCCGCCAGCTGCGCCAGCACCTGGCCGGCGTCATCCGGGCTCGCGTCGTTGACGAAGATGACCTCGTAGTCGCAGCCGATCTTCGTGAACACGTCGACGAGCCGTTCGTACATGATGGGGACGGCCTGAGCGTCGCGGTAGCACGCGATCACGGCGCTCAGCTTGTCCCGCGGGCCTCGTTTGACTTTCAAATCCGCCTGCGAATGCTACTTCAGACGGTAGGCGTCGACACCGTCCTCGGAGCTGACCAGCTCGTAGTTGGCGGTGATGAAATCGAATATCGGCTTCCATGCGGGCTGCGACTCGAAGTCGAGCCTGTCGGTGTGGTTGATGTCCGACTCGTTGTATTCCTGGACGAAGATCCACCGGGGCGGCGCCTCCTGCAGCGCCTGCGTCGCCTCAGCGGTCATCGCAGGCGTGGTCGCCAGGATGTCGTACCAGTCGACCTTCGTCGCGTTGTCGCGCCCGGTGACGACGTAATAGACCTGGCCGTCGGGGAACACCAGCGTGCGGTCGCCGGAAGAGGTATACCTCTCGATCGCGGCGACCACGCCGTCGACGTGGCTCGCGTTGGCGGGGACCGTGCGCATGCCCTCCAGCCGCGCGGAGGAGAACGTCGCGGTCATCTCGGAGCGAGGCCCGTCGAGATATGGGCTGCCCTGCGTGACCACGATCCCGGCGGCCGCGACGAATGTCCCGACCACAGCCGGGGCGGCGATCCGAGCGACGGCGGCCGGCGCGAAAAGACGCCAGCCCGTGTAGAGCAGCGAAAGCGCAACGGGCACCGCGAGAAACGTGCCCACGTAGGCGAATCGCATGCTCGAGAGGTCGACGCCGTGGAGATATTCGAGCACCGTGGCCACGATCGGCACCATCGGCGGAAACATGCGGTCGCGCACAGTTCCGGCCCAGGGACGTTCGCGGATGCCGGGCAGCCGCGCCGCGACGAGAACGACGCTGGCGGCCGCATTGATCGCGAGGATGAGCGCCAGCGCGCCGACAAGCAGCGTCATCTGGCCATCGGTCGGAATCCCGATCGTGCTGGACTGCAGAGCCGGCGGGATGAAGAGGGCCAGGATCACGACCAGGGCGGCGAGCGGCACGAGCGCAACGCGCCGCAACGCCGCGGCAAGAGCGAGCAGAACGGCGGCGGCGGCGGGGGCGACGATGCCATGTCCCGTCTCGAACAGCCACTTCGGCCAGTCCTGGTAGACGAGCTGGCGCCTGCTCACGGGGCGCGCCTGGAGCAACTGGCCGAACGACTGGCTGCGGAACTGGCTCCAGATGCCTGAGGCATAGATCGCGAGAAAGACGGCGCCGACGACGGCCCCAAATCCCGCAGCGAACAAGGGCCAGCGCCTCGGGCCCTGGGTCAGCGGCCGGAGGATGCCCAGGCCGCAGATGCCCACCGCCATGGCCAGATAGGTCGGCTTGGCCAGGAATGCGAGTCCGCACAACATGCCGGCCAGGAGCATCAACGGCCATCGCTCTCGGTCGAGCTCCCAGACCAGGATGAGAAATGCGCCCAGAAAGAGGATCTGCGCGTCGAAGTTGAAGTTCGAGTATGCATACAGGACCGTGGTGAAGAAGATCGTTGGCAGCGTCACGAGAAAAGCCAGGGTGGGCGACGTGAACCGGCGAACGATGAAGAATGCGAGCACCGAGCCGATGGAGACCTCGATCGCGAACGCCCAGCGCGATGCCAGAAATCCGTATGACGGGCCGAGCAGCGCGGCCACGCCCGCTTCCTTGAACAGGGTCAGGGGCGGCGACGCGTAGTAGAAATCGCGATACGCGACCTGTCCGTGGAGGATGCGCATGGCCAGCGCGGGCAGAAAGCCCTCATCGCTTGCGTTGAAGCCCTGGTTGATGAAAGTCGCCCGGTACGCAAGGCCGGCGGCAAACAGGGCGACGGCGTAGGCGGAGCTCTGGGCGCGGCCGCCCAGGGCGAGCGGAAGGCGGTTGTTGCTCAGCTGCCGGCGGCGGCCAGGAGGCGTTGCACGGCGCTGACGATGCCGGCTCGATCGAGACCGTGTCGCGCGTACATGTGAGCCGCGCTGCCGCTGCGTCCGCCAGTTCCTTCTCGCACCGCAAGCCGCACCAGCTTCGTCGCGAGCCCGTGATCGGCGATGGTTTCGGCGACCAGCGAGCCCAGGCCGCCGTTGACGTTGTGCGTCTCCACCGTCAGCGCCAGCCGATGCCGCTGCAGGGCGTCGACGAGATCCTGCTCCGGCGCCGGGCTGATGCTGGCGACGACGACGACCTTCGATTCGACGCGCTCGCGCTCGGCGAGCTCCGCCGCGGCGCGGGCGACCTCCAGCGATATCGGGCCACAGGTCAGGATCAGCAGGTCGTCGCCCTCTCTCACCGTTTGTGCCTGGCCGAGCGCAAATCTGCCCTCGAGGCCGGGCATCGTGCTGCGGTCGTCCTTGCCCAGGCGGTAGTACACAGGTGCCGCGACGTCCCACGTCTGGAGGAGCGCGGAGCGGGTCTGCTCGAAATCCGCGGGCGCGACGATGTCGAGACCGGGCTGCGTCCGCAGCACGCCGATGTCTTCGAGGCTGTAGTGCGTGATGCCCGCGGTGCCATATTCAAAGCCGGCGCCAAGGCCCACGATGCGGACGGGCAGGTGGTGCAGCACCGGCCCGTTGCGGATGAACTCGAAGGGCCTCAGGCTCGCGAACGTCCCGATCGAGTAGCAGAAAGGGATGAGCCCGGCTTCGGCCAGGCCGGTCGCGAGCCCGACCATGTTCTGCTCCGCGACGCCCACGTTGTAGAAGCGCGTCGGGAACCTGTCGCGAAACTGCTCGAGCACGGTGAAGCCGAGGTCGCCGGTCAGGAGGACGACGCGCTTGTCGCGTTCGGCGAGCTCGCAAAGCGTCTTGATGAAGGTGCCTCTCATCGGCGCAGGACCTCGATCTCCTGCAGAGCCTGGCGGTACAGCTCCTCATCTATCGGCAGGTAATGCCACTTGATCTCACTTTCCATGTAGGAGACGCCGCGACCGAAAGTCGTGCGCGCCAGCATCACGTGCGGCGGCCCCGACTTGAAGTTCAAGCCCTTGACCGACTGCTCCATCGCGTCGACGTCGTGGCCGTCCACCTCGTGCACGTCCCAGCCGAATGCGCGCCACTTCTCGGCCATCGGCTCCATGTCGATGACGTCTCGCGTGTACCCGAACGCCTGCTGGGCGTTCATGTCGACGATCGAGACGAGGTTGGACAGCTTGTGATGTCCGGCGAACATCACCGCCTCCCATATCGATCCCTCGTTGCACTCGGCGTCGCTGTTGACGACAAAGACGCGGCGCTTCGAGCCCTGGATGCGGGCCGCCAGCGCTGCGCCCGCGCCCACCGATAGGCCCTGGCCGAGGCTGCCGGTCGCGAAGTCGACGCCCTTAAGCTCCGGTTCCGGATGCACGCCGAGCAGGCTGTCGTCGCCGCAGTACGTGTCGAGGTCGGAAGCGGTGATGTATCCGTTCAGGTGGAGCGCGCAGTACAGCGCCAGGGCGGCATGCCCCTTCGAGAGCACGACGCGGTCACGATCCGGGTCGTCGGGATCCTGCGCCTTGAGGACGCGGTCGTAGAGCAGGCTCACGATGTCGGCGATCGCCATCGCGGACCCGATGTGCCCGACGTAAGCTCGCCTTGACTGCTGCAGGATCAGCGTGCGGACGGAATGTGCGTAGTCGGCGTGCGAGGGATTCAACCGAGGGGATTTTAGGCCAGTGGACCGCCACAGGCCGCCCGGGCCCTGCCCGAGGTGACGCCCAACACGCTGCCTGTAGGATTTGGTCAGTTGTCAAAGGAAGCTTCGGAGCGGGCCGACCGCCCGGCCACCTCACAGCCCCCGCCGATCCCGATCTCGCGTCCCTGGATAGGTGACCTGGAGAAGCAGGCGGTGCTCGACGTGCTGGACTCCGGCATGCTTGCGCAGGGCCCGCGCGTGGCGGCTTTCGAAGAGGCCTTCGCCGGCCTGACCGGAGCCAAGCACGCCCTCGCCACGTCCTCGGGTACCACCGCGCTGCACCTCGCTCTCCTGGCCAACGGGATCGGTCCCGGCGACGAGGTGATCACGAGCCCGTTCACGTTCATCGCCTCGGTGAACAGCATCCTGTTCACCGGCGCGCGGCCGGTCTTCGCGGACATCGAGGAAGGCAGCTTCAACATCGACCCGGCGCAGGTCGAGCGGGTCATCACACCCAGGACCCGGGCGATCATGCCTGTCCACCTCTACGGCCAGCCGTGCGACATGGACGAGA
>VBGE01000062.1 GCA_005880345.1 Chloroflexota bacterium
CGGCGGGCGCCTGCCTCGGCCTCGCCTGACGTCAGCACAGCCGCTCCGGCCCGATGCTCGGCACGCATCGCCTCGACCACGCTGAGCGACCACTGGTCGATCACGCTCTGGCGGTCGCCCCGCAGGGCCCTCTGCGGAAACGCGGCGATGTCCCGAGCCACCTTTTGCGCTTCGGCCAGCGCCTCGCCCGGTTCGACCAGGCGTTCGGCAAGGCCAATTCGATGGGCTTCCTCGGCGGGTACGGGGCGGCCCGTCAGGATGAGCTCGAGAGCCCGGCCCTGGCCGATCAACCGAGGCAGGCGCACCGTGCCGAGGTCGATCAGGGGCACGCCGAACCGGCGGTTGAAAACGCCGAAGGTCGCGTCGCGGGCCGCGATCCGAAAGTCGCACCACAGGGCCAGCTCGAGCCCGCCGGCGACCGCGTAGCCCTCGACCGCAGCGAGCACAGGCTTGTGCAGCTGCATGCGCGTGGGCCCCATCGGGCCGCGGTCCTCGGTCAGACCGTAAACAGGTCCCGCGGCCAGCGCCTTCAGGTCGAACCCTGCGCAGAAATTGCCGCCGGCCCCGGTGAGCACGGCCACCGAGAGACCCTCGTCGCCTTCATAGCGGCTGAATGCATGAAAAAGGGCCGCCGCCGTGTCGGGGTCGACGGCGTTGCGGGCCTCGGGCCGGTCGATGGTGACGGTGACCACCGTCCCATCGACCTCGTACCTGACCGTGCTGTTAGAGCGCGCCCCGCTCGTTGTCGTCTTCCATGTACGGGTAGCGGTGGTTGATCGGCGGCGCGTACGTCTCTTTGATCACGCGTGGGCTGATCCAGCGGATCAAGTTGAGGAACGACCCCGCCTTGTCGTTGGTGCCGGACGCGCGCGCGCCGCCGAACGGCTGCAGCCCAACGACCGCGCCCGTCGGCTTGTCATTGATGTAGAAGTTGCCGGCCGCGTTTATCAGTTTCTCGGACGCCTTGCGAATCGCCTGCCGGTCGGTGGCGAAAACCGCGCCGGTCAGGCCGTACGGGCTGGTCCGATCGCACAGGTCGAGCGTCTCGTCGAACTTGCCGTCTGCGTATGGGTAGACGGTGAGGATCGGCCCGAACAGCTCCTCGCGCAGCAGCTTGAAGTCGGGGTCTGTGGTTTCGATGACCGTTGGCCGGATGAACCACCCGACCTTGTCGTCGCCCTTCCCTCCGGCGATCACCTTCGCGCTCTCCTGCTTCCTCGCGAACTCGATCGCGTTCATGTGGTTGGCGCTGCGGGATCGCCTCGACCAGGTCGACGAGGTCGGGCTTGATCGCCTTCCACATGGATTGCGGGATGTATGCGCGCGAGGCAGCCGAGCACTTCTGCCCCTGGTACTCAAAGGCGCCGCGGACGAGCGCTGTGCGCAGGGCGTCCGTGTCTGCGGACTCGTGGGCCACGACGAAGTCCTTGCCACCAGTCTCGCCCACGAGTCGCGGATAGGTCCTGTAGCGGTCGATGTTCTGTCCCACCTCGCGCCACATCCCATGGAAGACCTCGGTCGAGCCTGTGAAATGAATCCCGGCCAGCTCGCGGTGATTGAGCACCTTGTTCGAGATCTCAGACGCACTGCCGCTGACCATGTTGATCACGCCGGGCGGCATGCCCGCCTCCAGCAGGAGCTCCATCAGGAAGTGGCTGACCAGCAGCGTCTGGGTCGCGGGTTTGAAGACGACGGTGTTGCCCATGAGCATCGGGGCGGTGGGCAGGTTGCCCGCAATCGAGGTGAAGTTGAAGGGGCTGACCGCAAAGACGAATCCCTCGAGCGGCCGGTACTCCAGGCGGTTCCACGCGGTGCTGTCGTTGTAGGGCTGGTTGCGCAGGAGCTGGTCGCCGAAAAATGCGTTGAAGCGCCAGAAGTCGATCGTCTCGCATGCGGCGTCGATCTCCGCCTGGTGCACGGTCTTCGATTGGCCGAGCATCGTCGCCGCATTGATGGTGTCGCGCCACGGCCCGGCCAGCAGCGCGGCCGCGCGAAGCAGGACAGCTGCACGCTCGTGGTACTGCGTCGCGGCCCACATCTTCCGCGCGGCGAGCGCGGCATTGATCGCGTCGTCCATGTCCTTGGCCCCGCCGACCGCGTACTCGGCGATCGCCAGCTCATGCCTGTGGGGCGCGCGGATGTCGCCGCGCGAGCCGCCCCAACGCCGTTCGCCGCCGATCTGCATGGGCACCTCGGTGCGCGCATCTGTGAGCTCAGCCAGTCGTGCCTTGAGGGTCTTGCGGTGCGGATCGCCCGGTGCGTACGAACGCACAGCTTCGTTGGTGGGCTGAGGGACCTGGAAATGTCCGTCGGCGGTCATGTGGCTATCTCCCCTTCAGTTGCGGCGCTTGTGTATTCGTCTACCAGGATCGATGATGGCAGGTAACCCTTGGCCGTATCCCCCAAGGTGGCTGTCGGCTACCTCCGAGCGCCTACGACCACGATCTCCGATCGGGTCTGCCGCACCGTCGCGCTACTCGGACGCCGCGGCTACGCAGTCACACCGTCGAGGCTCGCCGAGCTCTGCCTTGGCGGCGCCATCTCCGAGGGGGACGTGCGTTGGGCCGTCGCAGCCAACCCCGAGCTCGCAATCGCGGAAGACCTCGTTGTCGAGCGGCCGGCGCTCGATCGCGCGATGGCGATTCGCAGACGCTCCCTGGAACACGATACGGAGTCGGTTGCGTACCTCGATCTCACCGTCGCGTTCGTGCGCACGCTGGTCGCGGTGGCCCCGTTCGTCAGGAGCGTCTCCATCGCCGGGTCTCTGGCCAGCGGCGGATTCCGCTCCTCAGACGACGTCGACCTCAATCTCATCGTCGACGACGGCCATCGCCACCTCACTTATGTCGTAGTGAACTTTCTCGGTCTGGTGCACGCGATGCGGCATCGTGGCAAGCCGGTCGATGACCTTACGCGCCGGCCGATCGCGCCGCGGCTGATGACCGCAAACCTCATCCTCGAGCGCTCGCAATGCCTGCCGCTCCAGAGGCAGGACGAAGACATGGCGTTCGAGCTCTTCATGAGCGAGCCGGTCTTCGGCCTCGAGTCGATGCGCGAGGTCATCGACGAGAACCCCGGCCTGCTCGAGCACTTTCCGCAGCTGGCGGACCGTGCCGCCCCGCTTGTGATCGGCACGCCGGCGCGCCGTGCTCCGATCGGGTTGTTCCCGCGCTTCCTCGACCCACCCGCTCGGCTGCTCGGTGGGTCAGCGTGGCGATACAATTGATCGGGACGATCGCCGCCGGGATCGTGGCGGTGACGAGCGTCCTGCTGTTCGCCTTCGGCCTGAACTTGCTGTACTTGACGGTGCGGGCACTGCGGCTGAGGCCCAGCCCCTCCGGCGCCTCCCCATCCGGCCGAGCTGCTTCGCAGCTGGGCCACCTTCCCCGGCAGGCGGGGAAGGGAAGCCACCTCCCCATGAATGGGGAGGAACCGAGCGTCTGCGTGCAGATTCCGATCTACGACGAACGGTACGTCGCCGAGCGCGTGCTCGACGCCGTGTGCGCGATCGACTGGCCGAGCGAGCGCTTCGAAGTCCAGGTCCTCGACGACTCCGACGACGACACGACAAAGATCGTGGCCAGGCGCGTCGCCCACTGGAGAAAGCGCGGAATCGATGTCGCCCATGTGCGGCGGGGCACACGTGAGGGTTTCAAGGCAGGCGCGCTCGCTCACGGCATGCGGCTTACGCGCGCGCCATTCATGGCCATCTTCGACGCCGACTTCGTGCCGCCGCGCGACTTCCTCCGCCGCACGGTCGGCTTGTTCGATGACGCGTCGGTCGGATTTGTGCAGGCGCGTTGGGGCCATCTCGACGAGGATTACTCGCTCTTCACGCGCCTCCAGGCGATGGCGATCGACTTCCACTTCCTGGTGGAGCAGGCGGTACGCTCGTCCGCGGGGTACTTCACAAACTTCACCGGCACGGCCGGCGTGTGGCGGCGGACCTCCATCGAGGACGCCGGTGGCTGGAGCGCACGCACGCTGACCGAGGACCTCGACATCAGCTATCGCGCTCAGCTGCGCGGTTGGAAGCCGGCGTACGTCGAAGACCTCGTTGTGCCCGAGGAGCTGCCGGTCTCGATCGACGCTTACCGCCGGCAGCAGTCGCGCTGGGCCACGGGTAGCTTCCAGTCCGCATACCTGCTGCTCGGCCCCGTCATGCGCAGCCCATCGCGGCCCGCTGTGAAATTCCAGGCCGCCGTGCACCTCCTCGCGTACGGCGTCGGCCCGGTGATGCTCCTGCAGCTTGCGTGCTATCCGCTTCTGCTGTTGAGCTTCGGCGGCCCCGGACTTCACCTGCCGTGGTACCTCGCCGACTCGGCGTCGGTCGCCATCGCGGTCGGCGTCACCCCATGGCTCGGTTTTGTCGCCGCCCAGACGCGACGCGGCCGGAGGTGGTGGTCCGGGCTTCCTTCTTTCCTGTGCCAGATCGTCGGCGCGGGCATGTCGGCCAACACCGCGCTGGCGCTGGCACGCTCGGTCCGTCCGGGCGGTGTCTTCGTGCGCACGCCAAAGCACCGCATCGTGCAGGCGGGACAGGAATGGCGCAACCAGGCGTACGTGCGCGTGGGCGATCCGCGGGCCGTGCTCGAAGGGCTCGTCGGCATGGGCGCGCTGACCATGGTCCCGGTGGGACTCGCGATGGGCCAGGAGCTGATCGCCGTCTACGCGGGGATGTTCGCACTCGGCTTCCTGGTCGTGGCGACATTGAGCCTTGTCGACTGGCTCGAGGTCGTGACCCTGCGACGACTGGGTGAGCGCGCGCGCATGCGATTGCGGTTGGCGGCGCCCACGGCGGCATTGTTCGCCGTGGTGGCGGCGCTGCTGCTCGCCGCGGCGCAGCTGCCCGAGCCTTTCGAGGACGGCTACGGCCACTGGCTCATCGCCGCCAATCTCGCCTCGACAGGCGCCCTCCACGATCCACTCTTCGGCATGGAGGACTCGTGGCTGCCCGGCTATCACGTGCTCGCCGCCGCGGTGCTGCATGTGTTCGGCCTCTGGCAGCTCGGCGCATTGAAGGTGATGAGCGCGCTGCTCGGCCTCGCGACGGCTGCGGGCGTGTATGCGCTTGCACCCAACGCGCGACAGGCGCGGATCGCAGTGGTCCTGCTCGTGCTCAACCCCCTCTTCCTGTTCACGTCCGGCTCGGCGGTGGTCGAGCCGCTGTTGACCGCCCTCCTCGTTACCTCCGCCGTGGCTGCGACGAGAGGGCGAATGAAGATGGCCGCCCTGCTGGCCGCGCTCGCTTGCGTGACCTCGACCAAAGCCTGGGTGTGGATTGTCGCGGCGGCCGTCTTCGCCCTGGCTGAGGCCGCGAGATCGCGGGCCGGCGTGCGCTCGCGCACCTCGGCTGTCGCGTGGGCCGTGCCGGGCATCGCGGTGCTGGTGTTTCTCCAGCTTGGGTTTGCGCCCGCAGGCCATTCCGTGGCGCGAGGCTCGATCGAGGTGATGTCGGCCTCGGCTCGCGGCAGCCTTCCTGCGGGTATGGCCGGGCGGCTCGGCGAGCTGGCCTCGACCTACGGCTTGGCGGCCCTGCCCGTGCTCAGCTTCGGTCTCGTGGGCGCCGTCATGACATTGCGCCGGCGCGTCACACCGCTATGGCGCTTCGTCTACGTGCCCGCCGCCGTGTACGTGGCCGTGGTGTTCGCGCTGGTCGCCGCCGGCGCGTACACAGGCAGCCACCGCTACCTTTACCCCGCGCTGCCCGCCCTGGCCCTCCTTGCAGCGACAGCTCTCGACCGGTATGGCCGGGTCGCAAGAGTGGCGGCGGTTGGCGCCAGCACCCTGCTGGCTGTCGCGTTCCTGCCGGTCTTTACCGGGTTCGCCCACGCCAACGACGGTCTGGTCGCCGCGGGCAGGGCTGCCTCGACCCGCCCGGGCGTGCTGCTCACAGATTCCCCGACGGTCGCCTTCTACAGCGGCAAGCGCCCTGCCCAGGTCACCGGGTCCGAGGCCCTGCCGGCAGATCGCGCAGACGCAGTCGTGTGGATGCGGGCCCACGGCGTGATGACGCTCGTGCTGGAAGACATCAGCTACTACCGGGCGACCGAGCTGTTCCCCGAGCTGGCGAAGGGCTCGCAGACCTCGCCCTTCCTCTCGCTCGGGCAGCAGGATGCATACCAGGCGAAGTTCGGCAAGCCCGTTTACGCGTACCGGCTGCCGCCGGCCCTCGGTCTCTACCCTGTCGCGCAGGGCAAGACCGCTCCGCTGGCGAAGGGCGTGACGATGGGTCCGGCCGCCACAGGCGAGGGCATCGGCTTTGGCGTGCCGATCGCGCACTACCCGGACGGCTGGGTCTACTCGCGCACGGCGACCACTGTCGAGATCGCCCCGGGCACCTGGCGGCGCACGTTCCAGCTCGACGAGGCGGGTGGCGATGCGCTGCACGATTACGAATTCGTGCCGATCGCCTCGCGCGGAGAGATCCAGGTGACTTACTCGATCGACGCCGACGGTGTGACGGTCACGGTGAAGCCGGTGTGGCTGGCGGCCGGCTACACCGAGGTTGGCGTCCTCAACGAGCAGTCTGCCGCGTTCGATGATCTCGCGCAGGCCGGCCAGCCGCGTGCCGCGTTCGGCAGGTGGGCGGCCGTGACCGGCGATTGGGCGCGCTTGCGCTCCAGTTCCCTCGGCGTCGAGTGGTCGGCGCCGTCGGTGGCTGGTGCCCAGCTTTACGCCGGGCGCGAGCTCGCGGCGCCGAGCTTTGACTGGGCCGGACTCGACTACATGTTCCCCGCGTCATTTGCCGGCGCGACCTATCGAATCAACATGCAGGAGGCGCAGTGATGGATCGCGCTGACGTAGTACTCGTCTATCCGCAGCGGGCGCCGAAGCAGGGCCGCCACTGGGTCATGCCGTCACTCGGCCTCATGTACCTCAGCGCTTCGCTCCGCCATGCGGGCTACACCGTGCGGCACATCGACCACACCTTTCTCGAGCGGGACGAGGTTCTTGCAGAAATCGATCGCCTGAAACCATCCGTCATCGGCATCTACTGCATGATCACGATGCAGGACGAGGCGCTCTCGCTCGCGCACCAGGTCCGTGGCAAGGCCCTGACGGTGGTCGGCGGGCCATACCCATCCGGCGAGCCCGAAACCTTCGTCGACGACTTCGATCTGGTCGCGGTCGGCGAGGGCGAGGAGACGATCGTGTCGATCATGGAGCATCTCGAAGACCGCGCCTTCGACAAGATCCCCGGCGTGGTCTTCAGGCGCGACGGCGAGGTGGTGAAGAGCACCGCGCGCCAGCGGACCAAGGACATGACCAACCTGCCCCTGCCCTATCGCGGTGACATTCCGAACGACGAATACATCGCGTACTGGCGGCGTCACTGGAAGGACGCGACCACGCCGCTGATGTCCACGCGCGGCTGTCCGTTCCGCTGCGACTTCTGCCACAAGTCCGTGTTCGGCGACCTGTTCAGCGCGCGGCCGGTCGAGTCGGTCGTCGAGGAGATGCGCGAGATCGCCAAGCTCGGCTACGACCACATCTGGATGTCCGATGACCTGTTCACGCTGAACTACAAGCGGACATTCGAGCTCGCCAGGGCGATCGAGGACGCCCACCTGCCGCTCACGTGGGAATGCTTGAGCCGCGTCACCCATGTCGACCAGGCTCTGTTCGAGCAGATGCATCGCGCGGGCTGCAAGCGAATCTTTTTCGGCATCGAGTCCGGCGACGAGCGCGTCCTCAAGGAGATGAAGAAGGGCATCACGCCTGACCAGGCGCGCGCCGCGGTCGAGGCCTGCGTCGCGGCCGGCATCAAGGCGGCAGGGTTTTTCATGGTCGGTTACATCGGTGAGACCACCGACTCGCTCATACGCAGCATCAACTTCTCGTCCAGCCTGCCTCTCGACTACGTGAGCTACACCATCGCCTATCCGCTGCCCGGCACCGGCTTCTACGAGCGAGCACAAGCTGCGCGCGGCGATCCTGAAGGGGGCGATCCAGCACCGGCTGAACCGCATGCACATGCGGCCCGCGGCCCGGGCATTCCAGCTCGCGACCGACCCGGTGCTCCGCGTCATGAAGTAGCTACGCTCAGCGCCATGTCCGAGGTGTGGCCGAGCCTTTTTCGCATCTCGGTCGGTCTCTACTGGCTCTATTTCGCCAGCCAGAAATGGCAGGGCATCGCCTGGATGAAGCCCGTGCTCGATGCGGCGGCACGTGTGAATCCGATTCCCGGCCTGCATGAGGTCCTCGTCTCGGTCGTGGTACCGAACTGGGTTCCGTTCGCACTGGCCCAGTCGGTGGCCGAGACCGTCACCGCCGTGCTCTTGATCGTCGGCCTCGCCACGCGGTGGGCCGGCGTGCTGGGACTTCTGCTCGCCGCGAACCTCGCGCTGACTGTCGCCTTCGCCCTCAACGACGACGGCTTTCGGTGGATGTACTACCTGGCGGTGATCGCGAACGCGCAGATCATCGTCTCCGGCCCTGGACCGATCGCGCTGGGGCGCTTCGGCTGGGTGCCGGCCTTCTTGCGCTAGGGTTAGCCATCGTGAGTGTTGACGCCGAAGGGTATGGGTTTCCCGAGCATCAGAAGACGCTGTCGCGCCTGATCGAGGACATCCGTGTCCTGTCACCCGCGGGCGTCGAGCGCGCCGCCCAGGGCTGGGACCGCCACGCCCGCCTCGGTGGACTGGAGGAGATTCACAAGGCCGAGAAGGCGGCCGTCCACGCGATCGAAAAGGCAGATCGTGGCGCCGCCTGGGACGAAGTCCGCCGCAACCTTTTCGGCCTTACCGAATCGGGCAACTCGCTCGTCAGCTGGAAGGCTGAGCACGGCGAGATCGGCCACAAGGGCGAAGACGCGGCGTTCATGGCCGCGCTCGGGTTGGTCGCCGGCAACCTGATCTCCAAGGAACAGCAGGCGGCGCTGCTGCGGCCGATGTCCGAAGCGCTCCCCTGGCTGCTGCCCGAGGAGAATCAGCCGGTCGCCTGACCTGAGGGCAGCAGCTCCGACAGGTCGACGCCCGGATCCGCCAGCGCCGCCGCATCGAGCCGGCTCCGGCTCTCGATGAGCTTGCCGCCGAGCTCGTTCGTCTTGGAATCGTTCATCGAAAGAACGGCTTCGACCAGTCCATCCCGCAGGTAGAAGACGCTGAAGTTCAAGCCATCGCGGTCACCCCGCCAAATCGACGGGTCGTCGCCGGACGCGTGGCCGCGGTACTCGAGGCTCACGTCGTACTGGTCCGACCAGAAGTAGGGGAGCTTCGTATAAGGCGCGTCAGCGCCGGCGACCGCAGCCGCGATCCCGCGGCCGTGACCCTTGGCGACCTCCCAATGCTCGACGCGGATCGAGCGATTGAGAACCGGGTGATGGTGGAAGGCGACGTCCCCTCCAACGTAGACGTCTTCCGCAGCCTTCAGCGCGCTGTCGACGCGCACTCCCCCACCATCGAGCGGCAGGCCGAGCGCACGAGGCAGCTCCAGGTTCGGCTCGATGCCGGCGGCGACGAGGACCAGGTCCGCGGACTCCCGGCCGCCGTCGGACAGGGTCGCGCCGGCGACTCGATCCCCGTGCGTGTGCCAGCTCTCCACCGTCGTCCCGGTGCGGACGTCCACGCCATGCCTGCGGTGGATCTCGGCGTAGATCTCTCCTACCTCGCGGCCCAGAGCCCGCTGCAGCGGCACGGGCGCGGCCTCGACCATCAAGACCTCCTTGCCCAGCTTGCGGGCAGAGGCGGCGACCTCGGCGCCGATGAAACCCGCGCCCACCAGCAGCACGCGGGTCGAGTCGCCCAGGGCCTGGCGCAATGTCTGGCTGTCGCGAAGGGAGCGCAGGGTGAGCACGTTGCCGGCCGCGGGGACGCCTGGGGGGCGGCGCGGCGAACCGCCCAGGCCGAGGACGAGCACATCGAACGGCTCGTGGCCGGCGCGCGCCAGCTCGACGCGACGCTCCTGCAAAGAGCCTCCGCTCACCCGCTCGCCGAGACGCAGGTCGATGCGCTCCCTGGCGTAGTCGCTTTCCTCGTGCAGGAAGACCTTGGGCGTCTCGATCTCGCCTCGCAGGAACTCTTTCGAGAGGTACGGCCGGTCGTACGGCCGATCGTGATCGGCGCTGAGGATCAGGATCTCGCCGTCGAAACCGCGCTTGCGCAGCGCAAACGCGGCGGCGTCACCGGCGCCGCCTCCTCCGACGATGACCACGCGCGCCATCTATCGGCCGGACGAAACGCGGACGTGGCGCAGCCAGCCGTGCGGGTCGGGCGCCGCGCCGCGCTGGATGTCGACAAGCGCCTGGCGCAGCCGCATGCTCACCGGACCGGCGCCACCGTCGCCGACGGTCCACGATCCGTGCGCGGATTTGACCGTGCCGACGGGCGTGATCACAGCCGCGGTGCCGCAGGCGAACACCTCGGTGAGAGTGCCGGCCGCACAACCGGCCCGCCACTCGTCGACGCTGATCTGGCCTTCCTCGGTCGCGTAGCCGAGGTCGCGACCAAGCACCAGGAGCGAGTCGCGCGTGACGCCTGGCAGCAGCGTCCCGGTGAGGGCCGGCGTCATGAGGCGGGCAGGCCGCTCGGCGCCGAAGACGAAGCAGAGGTTCATGCCGCCCATCTCCTCGACCCAGCGGTGCTCCCGCGAGTCGAGCCAGACCACCTGGTCACAGCCTTTTTCCGCAGCCTGGGCCTGGGCCAGCAATCCGCCCGCGTAGTTGCCTCCCGTCTTGGCGGAGCCCGTGCCGCCCGGAGCCGCCCGGCTGAAGTCTTCCGACAGCCAAACGGTCACGGGCTTGACACCGCGCGGAAAGTAGGGGCCGGACGGAGAGGCGATGAGCAGGAGCTCGACGTCCTCAGATGGATGCACGAGCAGGGTCACCTCGGACGCGTACATGAGCGGGCGGAGGTAGAGGCTGTGGTCGGGCGCCGTGGGCACCCATTCGCGGTCCACCTCGAGCAGCATGTCGATCGCATCCAGGAACGCCTGCTCCGGCAGCTCCGGCAGGGCGAGCCGTGCGGCTGATCGTCGGAAGCGTCGAGCGTGGGCGTCAGGGCGGAAGGCGGCAACCCCGCCGTCCGACTGCTGGAATGCTTTCAAGCCTTCGAACACCGCCTGCGCGTAATGGAGGACCGATGTGCCCGGGTCCATCTGCAGAGGTGCGTAGCCGGTCAGCTGAAGTTCGCTCCAGCCGCCGTCCTTTGTCCAGCGCGCACGGACCATGTGCTCGGTGAAGACCCGGCCGAAGCCAGGGTTGGCGAGAAGCCGCTCCCGCTCGGCTGAGGATGTGGGCACGCTCATGTTCTCGCGACCAACACTAGCCCCTGCTGCGCACGGCCATAAGAAGAGGCCGAGCCTCGCGGCCCGGCCTCGCGAGAGGAAGGAAGGGGTTCTTGCCTAAAGCGAGCGCACGGGGGCGACCGGACGGGTCACCACCGCCGGCTCGATCACCGGGATCGCCTCCGCCACCAGGACATCCGCCGCGAAGGGCAGAATCACCGGCTTGGCGGCCTTCCTACGCCCCGTGCGAAGGGGAGGCCGCATGGCGACCACGGAATCGAGCATTGCCTTCAGCTCGAGCTCCAGGAACCCGTCGAAGTCGTTCATCTGTAGCAGAAACGCCTCCCACAACCGGAGTACCTATGCCAGGGGAAACGCTTGACGGGAAGCCTGGGACTGGGCCTCGAAAGGCCCCGGTCACCAGCCTACGCCGCGCGCCGGGTGGGTTGAACAGCCGGATTCTGGGGGCCAAGAGAAAGCTCCACGCGTTCCGGCGCGTCGCCGGTTTGCGCGAGGTTGTGAGCCAGCTTGACGAGGCGCAAGCGGGTGGGACCGGGGCCGAGGACCTTGGCCGCCATGACCACCATGGGCTTGACCAGAAAAATGCTCGCCGAGCCATTCATCTTGCGGATGGCACGTCGAGCGGTCATGGCGATTAGAGAACGCCGCCGCACCTTCGAGTACCGCCGAACTGCCGCCCCGACCCCGACCCCCTCCACAGCCATCCACAGGACCCCCAAACCAACCTTGGAAGGGAGCTCCGCTGAAGCGCCGGCCTGGTCCCCTCGCCATAGCAGAGTTCGGGAATCT
>VBGE01000063.1 GCA_005880345.1 Chloroflexota bacterium
GGGCATGAGTTAGATACTTTCGAGAATCTTTGTAGCGAGAGAGCTATTCCGTATAGTTGGGCTCGTGGCCCAGGACTGGACCGACGAACTGCTCGACCGCTGGTCCGAAATCCGTCCGCGGAGCGACATGGAGCCATATCAGGTGACAGCACGCATCTCCCGCCTCGGCCAGCACATCGCGCGGAGGCAGGAGGAAGGCTTTAACCGTTTCGGGCTCAACCGCGGTGAGGTCGGCGTCCTTGGAGCCCTGCGCCTGGCCGGCCCGAAACAGGAGCTCTCCCCCACACGCCTTTCCAAGGGCTTGATGCTCTCTTCGGCCGGCATGACCAGGCGGCTCGACCGGCTCGAGCAGCGCGGTTACGTGAAGCGCAAGCCCGACCCTGACGACCGGCGCGGGGTCCTCGTCCAGCTCACGGACGCCGGACGTGAAGTCCTCGATGAGGCGGTCGGCGCGAATGCGGGACGCGAGAAGGGAATTCTTGATCACCTCACCAGCCAGGAGCAGAAGACGCTTGCCACCCTGCTCAAAAAGCTGTTGGCTAGGCTCGAGCCCAGCACTGGCGACTGAGTACGATCGGGCCAGATGCCTAAAGCCTGGGTCGTCCGAGAGCTCGGATCACCCGATGGACTCCGATTCGAGGACATCGACGGGACCTCCCCGCCTGACGGTTTGGTGCGGATCCGGGTCCAAGCGTCTGCGGTGAACTTCTTCGACCTGCTCCAGATCGCGGGCCTGTACCAGGTCAAACCCGACCTGCCGTTCGTGCCGGGCGCCGAGGTGGCCGGCGAGGTCGAGGCTGCTCCAAGCAGCAGCGGCTTCAGGCCCGGAGACCGCGTGCTCGCCATGGTCGCGCAGGACGGTTTGCACCGCGGTGGTTACGCCGAGGTCACGCACGCAGACCCGGACGGCGTGTTGAAAATTCCAGACTCCATGTCCTTCGTGGAGGCCGCAGCGTTCTTCATCAACTATCAGACAGGGTGGTTCGGCTTGCATCGCCGCGCCAATCTGCAGCCGGGTGAGGTGGTGCTCGTGCACGGCGGTGCCGGCGGTGTCGGCACGGCAGCCATCCAGCTCGCCAAGGCCGCCGGCGCGCGTGTCATCTCCACCGCGGGCTCAGAGGCGAAGGTTGCAGTCTGTCGCGCGATGGGCGCAGACGTCGCGATCAACTACAAGGAAGAGGATTTCGTCGCCCTGGTCAAGGAAGCGACAGACGGGAGAGGCGCCGATGTCATCTACGACCCGGTCGGCGGCGATGTGTTCGACCGCTCGACGAAATGCATCGCATTCGAAGGCCGGATCGTGGTCGTCGGCTTCACGTCGGGGCGCATGCCCAGCGTGGCCGCGAACCACGTCCTGATCAAGAACTACTCGGTGGTCGGCCTGCATTGGGGCCTGTACCGGCAGCGCGCACCGCAACTGATTGCGCAATGCACCGAAGAGCTCCTCCGCCTATACGCGGCGGGCAAGATCCGTCCTCACGTCGGGCAGCAAGCTCCGCTGGCAGAAGCGGTTGCGCTGCTCCAGGCGGTGGCCGCGCGTCAGACGACCGGCAAGGCAGTCCTCACCGTCACGAGCTGACGACCTGGACCGACATCAGCGCTGTCGAGACGGCTCCCGCTGCTGCTGGAACATCTCGCGGATCTCGCGCACGCTCGTGGCGTCCTCCGGCTTCTTGTCCTCGGTGCGCAAGGAGACGATCCGCGGGAAGCGCAGCGCAAACCCGGGATGGTCGGCGGACATGCCGGCGGTATGGCGCGGGCTCGGCGTGATCTCGTCGGCCAGCACCTCGACCACGATCGCCGGCTCGAGCCACACGTCGGGGACCACGATCGAATTGATGCGGGCGGGCTTGTCGTCGACCTCGAAGCCTGCCATCCGCTTGTGGATCTCGCGCCAGCCCTGGTCGGATAGGCCGGTGCCCAGCTTGGTGATGGTCACGAACTCGTCCTTGTCGGCGTCATAGACACCGGCCAGAAGAGCTCCCGCACCAAATTCGGCGCGCTTGCCTTTGCCCCTGTAGTACCCCAGCAGCACCACGTCGATCGTGTCGTTCAGCTGCCCGCTCGTGTTTCTCTTGAGCTTGACCCAGTTGAAGTTGCGGGCGCCCGCCTGGTAAGGCGAGTCAAGTCGTTTCGCCACCACTCCTTCGAGTCCACGACTGATGTTGTCGAGCAGGTCGCGCGTCAGCACCTCAGCCGAATCGGTGGTTGTCAGCGGGGCCACGACCAGGGTGTCCGATTGCCCGACCAGCTCCTGCACGATCTCGAATCGCTTTTCGTACGGCAAGGGCGTCAGGTCGGTGCCATCGCGGAACATCGCGTCGAAGATGAACGCGCGGATCGGCACGCGCGTGGCCAGCTCGCTGATGCCTTCTTTGCGACGCCGTGCCGTCGTCTCCTGGAAGGGGACGTACTCCTCGGAGTCAGGGTCGTAGGCGATCGCTTCGCCGTCGAGGATGACACTGCGAGCGGCCAGCCCGGCTGCGGCCGTGACCAGCTCAGGAAACATCTCTGTCATCGACTCGAGGTTTCTCGAAAAGATCTTCACCCCGTCGGCGTCCTTGTGAATCTGTACTCGAAGGCCGTCGTACTTGGGCTGCACGCCGACGGTGCCCAGCTTCTTGATCACGGCTTCGGGATTGGGCAGGCGCTCCGCAAGCTGCGGACGCAGCGGTTGGCCGGCCCGGACCTTCAGCGCCTCGAGGCCGGCGGGGCCGTCTTTCCAGAGCGTGCGCGCGATGAGGCCCAGGTCCGATGTTCGGTTGTACGCAGCTTCCAGCACGGGGCGCAGGCTTCGGTCGCCTGCCCTGGCGAATGACAACGCATCGAGAACAGTGGGGTCGCCGATGCCCAGCCGCATCTTGCCGAGGGTG
>VBGE01000064.1 GCA_005880345.1 Chloroflexota bacterium
CCTCGGGCGTGATAGCGGTCAGCTCGGGCAACCACGCCCAGGCGGTCGCTCTGGCGGCGGCCACGGTCGGCCTGCCGGCATTGATCCTCATCCCAGAAGACGCCAACCCCGCCAAGGTCGCCGCCACGCGCGCCCTCGGCGCGGAAGTCATCCAGGAGGGGATCACGTTCGCCAACCGCGAGCAACGCCTGCGCGAGGTGATGGCCGACCGCGGTTACACGCTCGTCCATCCGTTCGACGACTGGGACGTGATCCACGGCCAGGGCACCGTGGTTCGTGAGCTGCTCGACGACGAGCCCGACCTGCTGGCGGTGGCGACGCCGGTCGGAGGGGGCGGCCTGCTCGCGGGCTCGGCGATCTCCGCGAAAAGTCACGGCCGGCCGGTCAAGGTGATCGGCGTCGAGCCGGTGGCAGCCGACGACGCCTATCGCACGTGGAAATCCGGCCGCATCGAAGTCTTGCCCTCGTCGCCGACGACGCTCGCCGACGGCGTGCGCACCACGGCGATCGGCGCGCGTAACTTCGAGGTCATGTTCGCCAATCGCCTGGTCGACGAGATCGTCACCGTGACCGAAGAGGAGATCGCGACCGCGGTCAGGGTCGCGTGGTCGCGGGTGCACCTGGCGCTCGAGCCCACCGGTGCGCTGCCGCTGGCCGCCTACCTCGCCGGCAAGCTGCCGAAGGGCCGCACCGGGTTGGTCCTGAGTGGCGGCAACGCCAATTTCGCGACCGTGGCTACACTCCTTTAGCGTGATCCCCGTCAAAGAGGTCATGACTCGCAACGTGATCACCTTCAACGAGGACACGCCCGTCGAGGAGATCGCCAGCACGCTTACATCCAAGCGCATCACCGGTGCGCCGGTCCTGGGCAGTGAAGGCCACGTCGTCGGCATCGTGTCCGAGACGGACGTGTTCTCCAAGAAGGGCAAGACGGCGCGCGACATCATGAGCCCGCGAGTCATCTCCGTCACCGAGGAGACGGGGATCGACGAGGCGGCCCGGCTGCTAATCGGCGAGCGCATCCGGCGCGTGCCGGTGGTCAGGGGCGGCAAGATGGTCGGTCTATTGAGCCGCTCCGACGTGCTGGACTTCTTCGCCAAGACGCGATGGACGTGCGATGTCTGCGGGTGGTGGGAGCGGAGCCTCGAGCGCCCCGCACGCTGCTACTCCTGCTCGAGCACCACCTTGCACCTGGAGCGGGCCGATCCCGGACACTGAACAGATACGCCTCTCGCTGAAGGCACAGAGCTTCACCGAGTCGGTGATCCGCGAGATGACCCGGCTCAACCTGGCGCTGCACGGCCCGGAGAAGGCGGTCAACTTCGCACAGGGATTTCCCGACTTCGATACCGACCGTCGCATCCTCGACGCCGCGGCTCAGGCTCTGCGCGACGGCTTCAACCAGTACGCGACGACCTGGGGCGCGCCGCAGCTCCGCCAGGCCGTGGCGCGCAAGTACTCCAAGGCTTGGGGACGCGACGTCGATGCCGACGCCGAGGTGACGATTTCGTGCGGCGCGACCGAGGCGATGATCGCGGCGATGCTCGCCGCCGTCGACCCCGGCGACGAGGTCGTCGTGTTTGAGCCGTTCTACGAGAACTACGGTCCGGACTGCGTGATCAGCGGCGCGTCGCCGCGTTACGTCGCGCTCCAGCCACCCGACTGGTCGTTCGACCCGGACGCGCTGCGCGCCGCGTTCAACGCAAAGACGCGCGCGATCGTCGTCAACACTCCGCACAACCCGACGGGAAAGGTGTACTCGAAGGCGGAGCTCGAGCTCATTGCGGAACTGTGCCTCGAGCACGACGTGATCGCGATAACGGACGAGATCTACGAGCACCTCGTCTATCGCGGCAAGCACGTGAGCCTGGCCACTCTGCCGGGCATGGCCGAGCGCACCATCACGATCAGTGGCGCGAGCAAGACGTACTCCGTCACGGGGTGGCGCGTCGGCTGGCTCATCGCCCCGCGTTCGCTCAGCGCAGGCATCCGCAAGGTGCACGACTTCCTCACCGTTGGCGCCGCGCATCCCCTGCAGGTCGCGGTGGCGCAGGCTCTGGAATTTCCCGCGTCCTTTTATGTAGAGCTGCTCGGCGACTACCAGGAGAGGCGTGACGCCATCGTCGGCGGTCTCAACGAGTGCGGCTTCGCGGCGTCATCGCCTGACGGTGCGTATTACGTGATGGCCGGCATCAGCGCGTTCGGCGTCGAAGATGACGTCGCGTTCGCGCGCCGGCTCATCGAAGAGGTCGCGGTCGCTACGGTCCCGGCTTCGAGCTTCTATCACGACCCGGCGCTGGGTCGCGGCTATGTGCGGTTCAGCTTTCCGAAGAAGGTGGAGACGATCGAGCGGGGGCTGGCGGCCCTGCGCACGCTCAGACGCTCTTAACAGGCAGGGTTCTCACCCGAATTGGCGACGCCTAGCCTGGCGTCATGCGCAACCTGATCCGCTCCCCGCTCACCTGGATGGTCGTCGCCGAGCTCATCGTTGTCGCCGCCCTCATCGTCGTCGTCTGGAAAGTCATCGGCGCGACCAGCGACGCCCTGGCCTCGCCTTCAGTGTCGGCACCCGGCTCGGCGGACGACACGAGCTCGCCGCTGCCAGATCTGCCCCTCACCGGTCCGGTCGGCCCGCACGGGCCGCTGCCCGGGCTGAACCTCGACAGCGCGTTCTGGCGCGACAGGCTGGAGCAGCTCAACCGCGACCAGGTCATCTTCGAGAAGCTCGAGTGGCGAATCATCCATAACGCCATGGATGCGGCGCGAAGCTACATCGAGACGGTCGTCCTCCCTGCGATCAAGCAGGCGGAGAAGGTCAGGGGCGGGGGGTTGGTGCCTTAGCCCTTTTCCGACGACATCGTGACGTTGCCGTTGAGCGTGGCGCCGTCCTCGACGGTGAGCCGGCTCACCCTGACGTCGCCCTGCAGGTGGCCCGAGCCGCCGAGCGTCAGGCGCTTCCGGGCGGTCACGTTGCCGGTGACCTGGCCGCGGACGTTGACGTTGGCGCCCTCGATGGCTGCCTGGATGGTGGCCCCCGAGTCGACGGTCACGTCCCCGGACGCCTTGAGGTCACCCTCGACATTGCCGGCGACCTTCAGGTCGCCCTGGATCTCCAGCCGGCCCTGCAGGATGTCGCGCGGGCCGAGACTGACGACGTTCGTCCCGCCGTTCTGTGTCGCGTTGGAAGCCGGAACCGCGATTTTTTCAGCTGAAGCCATGGAATCCTCCACTGCATTTTCCATACTTGCAATCCCAACTCCGGTCGAAGCGCGGACTTGCGTGCTTAAGCGCGATGAGCCGGGATTTCAGGGAGCTAGCATCGTAACAGTCGTGCCCCCAGGCGTCGACAAAGGTTGAAGAACACATCGTGGCATTGATGGACCCGGATTCCTCGGACGAGATGGTCGAGCACCTGGTCGACTTTTTCGATCGAATCGCTCCTGTTTACGACACGTGGGCAGGCGGTCAGCACGGTCGCGTGGCGACGAGGCTGGTCGACCTGGCAACCCCCGCCAAGCACGAGCAGGTGCTGGACGTCGGCACGGGCACGGGGTTGGTCGCCAACCTGCTGGCGCCCCGCGTGAACCCGGGCCTGGTCATCGGCATCGACCTGTCCGAGAACATGCTCTCGATCGCGCGGGCGCACAAGGCCAAGAACGTCCAGTTCGTCGGCATGGCCGCCGAACACCTTGTGTTCCGGCCGGATACCTTCGACCTGGTCACCATGGGCGAGGCGCTTGCCTACCTGGCCAACCCCACGGCTGCGCTCATTACCTGAGCCTGCCGCGCTACAGCTCGGACCGCTCCCGGTTCGGCGAGCCGGAGGTGCTGCCGCAGATCCTCGGCGCCGCAGGGTTCGAGACCGTGAAGTTGACCGAGATGGTCACCGGGGGCAGGGCCAACGATGCACGAGAGTGGACCGAGCTCATGGCCGGCGCCGGCCCGCTGCCATACACGTTGATTCGCGCCCTCGGCCCGCGCTACCGCAACGAGCTGGAGGCGGAGGTCGAGGCGGCGATGGCGAGCCTGGGCGATCCGGACGACGCCTTCAGATATCACCACTCGTATGTGCTGGTCGTAGCGAAAAAGCGATAACCAGAGCGGCGAGAAGGCACATCGCCGCCGCGGCGACGAAGATCTCTCGATACTCCTGCAAGAACGCTGCGGCCACGAGCTGCTCGAGGTGCTTGATCCGCGTGCGCAAATCCGGGTCGGTCAGCACCGGCGAGCCAAGGATCTGATGGAAACGGTGCAGCCCGAACGCGGTCAGCGCCGACAGGCCGATGAGCATGCCGGTGGTACGTGCGAGCACGACCAGGCTCGTCGCGAGGCCGTGCGTCTGGCCACGCGTCAGTCCCAGGACCGCGGCCGTCAGCGGCGCGATCACCAGGCCGAAGCCCAGGCCGCATGCGGCGAGCGCAAGATCGGCCTGGCGCAGCGGTCCGATGTGCAATGACAGCTGGTCGGCGCGCCAGCCGGACATCTGGAGAAACGCCGCCGCTGAAACCGCGATGCCCAGCGCGGCCGTGACGCGGTTGCCCATGCGTCCGGCCAGCAGGCCTCCGGCCACCGCACCTGCCGGGACGCCGATCAGAAACTGCGTCAGCAGGAGTCCGGAGTCGAGCTGGTTGAGGTTGAACACCAGCCTGC
>VBGE01000065.1 GCA_005880345.1 Chloroflexota bacterium
ATACAGGACCGCCAGCACCTCGCGGCTGGACTGGCCGGCGCGGTCGAGCAAGGTCAGGCCCATCTCAGGATGAGTCCGCATCAGGATCCACTCCGACTCGTCGAGCGGCGAGTGCTTTTCGAGCACGGCCTCCGGGATGCCGAGCTTGCCGATGTCGTGCATGAGGCCGGCGCGCGCCAGCACGCGCAGCTCCGAGGCGCTCATCGACATCTGGCGGCCGATGCTCACGCACAGGCGCGCCACGCGCAGGTTGTGGCCTCTAGCCTCGCGGTCCTTGACCTTCAGGCCCAGGGTCACGACGGCGTCGAACCAGCCCCTGATCTGCATCTGTACCGGCGGGTGTCCAGGCAACGCGACTCCCTCCAAGGCTTACTGCGCCCTTACTTAACGCTCAGTACGTCAACGGTCGGAAGCACCGGGCGGGTCGCCGCCAAAATTTCGTGCGGCCGGCTATGTTTCGTTGCCTTGTCAACCGATGTCAGCCGCCTTACGCTATCCGCGCTTTGAGCCAGAATCCCGCGGCCCCAATGGCCGGCCAGGTCTCAGCCGACGGCCAGTTTCGGTGGGACGGGACCCAGTGGGTGCCCATCCCGCGTGGCACTCGGGAGCCGACTCCCTGGACCCGCCCCATGCAGATGGCCGTGGCCGCCTACTTCGTCCTCACGACGATGTTCTCCGTCCTGAGCACGCTCATCTTCATCAACCACGATTCGCTGCTCAAGGTGATGCAGGCTCAGGGCAACCTGCCCCAGGGCACCGACATCGGTCAGGTCGTGAACATCGCGCTGGGCGTCGTCTATGCCTTCCTGGTCTTCTTCGCCATCCTTTACCTGGTCGCGGCCATTGGCAGCTACATGGGATGGCGGTGGATGTTCTGGGCTGTGCTCGTCCTGCTCGGTTTCGGCAGCATCGGCGCGATCACGAACCTGGGCAACTTCAGCCGGCCCAACCAGACCGAGGTTCCGGTCTGGGGCATCGCGGTGAGCGAGGTCTTCTCGCTGATCGCCCTGGCCTTGTTTGTGTGGTTGATCGTCGGCCTCGTCAAGTACGGCCCCTGGGCCATGAAGAAGCCCGGCGCCTAGGTCTCGACCAGCTCCAGCGTTCGCGTCCCCGTCAGGTCGAGCCAGTAGCGCCCTTCGCCGCGCACGATTCGCATCAGGACCTGCTGGCACGCGGGGCAGCGGACCACGGTGCCTGGAGCGTGAACGTAAACCTCGACCCGACCGACCGCGTTGACCGCGCCGCAGCCGGCGCAAGTCGCCTCGGCATTCGTGACCTCCATCGTGAAGATCTCCCGCAGAAGACCTCCGATCGCGTTGCCGTCGAGCGTCATGTCCGCCATTCGCATGTTCATCCTCCCGATGCTCCGGTCGCGCCGAATCTTTCCGTCTTGACCCACAACGGGTCGTAACCGACGCCGACCAGGAGGTCGGCCGCCGCCTCCACGAACGGGGTAGGCCCGCACACGAACACCGCCGGCGTCTGCTCCTTCGGCCATGCGACCTGCTGGATCATCGCGGCGTCGATACGCCGAGTGAAACCTGTCCAGCCCTGCGGCGTGTCGCGGGTGAGCGTATGGAAAATGGTGAGGCCGTCGCTCGCCGCGGCGAGGCGGTCCAGCTCTTCGCGGTAGATGATGTCGGCAAAGGTGCGCGAGGAGAACAGGAGCCGCGCCGAGGTCTTGTGCGAGGCAGCAGCGCGATGGCGAAGCATCGCCATCAGCGGAACCACGCCGGAGCCTCCCGCCACGAGCAGGAGCGGCCGATCGTCGCCCGCGCGCCAAACGAAGTGTCCGCCGATGGGTCCGCGCAGCTCGAGCTTGTCGCCCACGCGGAGCTCACCGACGAGGTATGGCGACACCTCGCCGTCATCCAGGCGCTCCACGGTCAGCGCGACCGACCGCTCCTCCGGAGGCGAGGCGATCGAGTAGCTGCGCTCGGCCTGGTAGCCGTCTTCAGCGGTCAGCCGGATGTCGACGTGCTGGCCGGGGAGGTGACCCGGCCAATCCGGGACGTTGAACAAGAGGCTCGCCACGCGAGGCGTCTCATGGACAAGCTCGACGAGCTCGGCCTGAGTCCACAAGAGGGGCCCCCGCGAAGTCACGCCGAAGGCTCTGACTTCGTGGGGATTGAGGCTAATCTCCCCAGTAACGCTGCTCGCGCCAAGGATCACCGTAGTTGTTGTAGCCGTTCGTCTCCCAGAAGCCGGGCTGCTGCTCCTTGTCGAGGCGCACGCCTCGAATCCACTTGGCGCTCTTCCAGAAATAGAGGTGTGGGACGAGCATGCGCGCGGGGCCGCCGTGCTCGGGGTGCAGAGGCTCGCCGTTGTACTCGTAGACGATCCAGGCTTTGCCGTCGACCAGGTCCTCGAGCGGCAGGTTCGTCGTGTAGTCGCCATCGGAAAACTGCGTCGTGTACTCGGCCGCGGTCTCGACACCTTCGAACAGCGTGTCGAAGGAAACGCCCTTCCAGGTGGTGTCGAACTTCGACCACTTCGTGACGCAGTGGATGTCTTTGGTGACCGTCTCGGCCGGCAAGGCGAGGAACTCCTGCCACGTCCATTTCTTGGGCGTGTCGATCTCGCCCTCGATGCTGAACGTCCACGTGTCCAGGTTGGGCCGAGGCGTCGGCCCCGCGGACAGGACCGGGTAATCGTTGACCAGGTACTGGCCGGGCGGAAGGCGGCCGCTGTCTGCTGTGTCGCGGCGCTTGCCACGAAAGCCCCGAGAGATGAACCCCACCGGGCGAATTGTCGCCTAGACAGTCATTTGGCGCGCATCCGGTTGTTCTTCGGGTTGTGCTCGACCTCGGCGAGCCCCAGGGCTTCGAGAAGCGGCGGCAGGTACATGCCGAACCTGCCACGCAGCCCCTTCTTCATCCCGTACCAGCCGCCGACGGGGTTCTTCGGCGAGCGTCCCCACGCCTCGACCGTGCCATCGGCCGCCGGCTTCTGCTCGTCGGCGCTGCCGAGAGGGATCCAGTCGCCGTGCTTCTTCAGCATCGCATGCAGGTCTTCGATCGCACGCAGCTGGTAGCGCAGCTCGGTCTTGCCGACGATGCACACCAGCGCCGGAGGGTTGGCGGCTTCGTCCCTGTACATGACGTACTGCGACGAACCGCTCGGCGTCGTCAGCTCCCAGGGCGATTGCTTGGTGCCGGCGCCTTTGACTTTTGCCTTGGCCATGTGAGCTTCTCCTCTCGTAACGAATTCGTTACCGTAACGGCGCCGTTACGATACTCCAGATGAAAGCGAAGGCTCGCCGGGGAGATCCTGTGGAGGCTCTTGGCAACGCCTACCGCCGGGAGATCGTCGAGCTGCTTTCCCACCAGCCGCGTTCCGTGCAGGAGATCGCCGACCGCCTGCCCATCAGCCGCCCCGCCGTGTCCAGGCACCTGAGCATCCTGAACAAGGCTGGGCTCGTCTCCGATGAGCAGGTGGGCACGAGGCGGCTGTACCGAGTCGAGCGCAGATACCTGACCCAGGTGTGGAACGACGTCGCGACGCGCTTCAAGCTGTTCGCCGAAAACACGGCGACGAGGACGCGTCGAAGGCGTTGATCGAGCCGCTCCGGACCGCATTCGAGGTCGAGTGCAGCCCGCGGGGGATGGGACGGGGTGCTGCCGGCCTACGAGAAGGCGGCTACAGGCTGAGCCGGGTCAGCCGCCAAACGCGGCCCGGCGGATACACACATCGCCACCGACCCGGAGAACGCGACCGATGTGGCGATCGTCTTTCACCAGCTCGCGGACTCGACCACTCGCGTGGAGATCGAGCATGGCGGATGGGACCGGCTGGGCGAGATGGGTCAAGACTGGCGCGACGCCAACCGCGCGGGATGGGACGGGGTGCTGCCGGCCTACGAGAAGGCGGCTAGAGGCTGAGCCGGGTCAGCCGCCACACGCGGCCCGGCGGATACATCGGGTCGGCGGTCACGAGTGGGACATCCTCGACGTAGTCTCCGAGAACCACATGCTCGGTGCCTTCCTGCGTGCTGGAGGGCAGCGGCTTTTCGATGACGATGGAGCTGGCGTTGAGGTGCTGCCGCACCAGCATGCCGGGCCATTCCGCCAGGTCGAGGTCGACTGTCGCGACCAGGTCGGTCTGGTCGCCCCACGGAGTCGTATAGGTGGCGATCGACTGGTTGCGCGAGATGACGCGGCGGACGTGCAGCACGGCGGTCATCGCGGCCATCAACGCCTTTGCGCTGTCGAACGAAACGGCGAGCGTGGGCTGGCCCATCACGCAACCGAAGACGGTGATGACGTGGTTGTCGATCGTGGCAGTCGCGGCGAACAGGTAGTTGGCGCCCGTGTTGAGGCCGGATCCCGTCTTGATGCCGATCACGCCGTTGTGACCGACAAGACCGTTGACGTTGACGACGGTTCCGGCCACCGGCAGGTCAACCTGGGCCTTGCCGACGACGTCGGCGAACACCTCGTCTTTCATGGCGAGCATGCCGAGCGCTACAAGGTCGCTCGGCGTGCTGACGCTGCCGGCCGAGGCGCCGCTGACATCTGCAAACTTCGTGTGCGTCAGGTGCAGAGCCGCGGCCCGCGCGTTCATCTTGGCCACGAACGGTTCGATCGAGGCCGGCGAGCTGGCGTCCCACCGGGCCAGCGTCTCGGCGAAGTTGTTGGCCGAGGGGATGAGCATCCCCTGCAGCAGCTGCAGCTCGGTCAGCGGCTCTCCCGCCACGACTCTCACCACCGACTGCTGCTCCTGCAGGTCCGACTGATAGGACTGCACGTCGGCGTCGGTGATCGCGATGGTCGGTCCGGACTCGCCTTTCTTCAGCTTGTGGTCCTCGAGGACGATCAGCCCGGTCATCACCTTGGTCACGCTCGCGGCGGGAATCGCCTGCTCGTTGCCCGAAGAGGCGATCAAGCCGAGCCCCGACACCCCGACGGCCGCGGAGCCGGTCGCCGGCCAGGGCAGGGCCGGGGCTGTGCCCGGGACGTGGTCGGCGGCCGGCAGGAGCGCCGTCGCCGAAACCGACGGGATCGGTCTCAGGTAGTTCACCGCGCCCAGCGCCACGACAATCAGCACCAGGGCGCCCACCACGCGCCACCGCATCGCCAAAAACCTTAAATGAGGCGCCGCCTCAGAGGTTCTGACAGCCGCACGGCGACGTAGGTGAAGAAGGCGATCGACGTGATGAAAAAGCTCACCGGGTGCGGCGAGAAGTAGGCGATGCTCAGCCCCAGCCAGGTGAAGAGCAAGGCCAGGGCGACCCCGAGCCCGATCGCATGCGGCGGCCTGGCGGTGAAGCGGATCGCGATGGCCGCGGGAGTCACGATCAGGGCGAAGATCAAGAGCACGCCGACGACCTGCACCGCCTCCGTGACGGCCACCGCCAGGATCGCCATGAACCCGATCGACACCGCCGTGACGGGCACGCCTTTGGCGCTCGCGAGCTCCTCATCGACCGATGAGAACAACAGTGGCCTGTACGCGGCGACGAGCGCTACGACCGTGACGACGCCTGCGACCAGGGTCACCATCACGTCGGTGGCGCTGATGCCCAGGATCTCGCCGAAGAGCAGCGCGTAGGCCTCGGTCGCGTAGCCCGTGTACAGCGAGATGAACAGCACGCCCAGGCCGAGGGTCCAGGCGAGGACGATGCCGATCGTCACGTCGCGCCCGCGCAAGCGGCTGCCCAGCGCTCCGATGATGGAGCCGCTGCCGAGCGTGAAGGCGAGCAGACCGACAACCGGGCTGAGGCCGAGGACGACCGCCCCGGCGGCACCGGCAAAACCGATGTGCGAGAGGGCGTGAGCGGCAAACGACGAGCCGCGCAGAACCACGAAGTAACCGATCGCCCCGGCAGCGATCGCCACCACCGTCCCCGCCTCGTATGCGTGGACCATGAACTGGTAGTGGAAGAGCATTGCCAGGTCGTCCAGCGGATTCCAGCTGGGAGCCGGGTTGGCGATGGACAGCCGGATCGCGAGGTCAGGCATGCGGATGTGCCACCTCCTCCTCCAGGCCGACCACGAAAACCCTACCGCGACTGTCCTTGATCACCTCGACTGGCGTGTTGTAGATGTGCGTGAGGCGTTCGGTCGTGATGATCTCGTCCGGCCGGCCCATGGCCACGCGTCCGGAGGCGACGTAGACGACGTTGTCGATGTGCCGCAGTAGCGGGTTCACGTCGTGAGCGATGAGGATCACAGTCAGGTTGCGACGCGCGGCCACGCCGGCCACGAGCTGCACGATGTTCGACTGGCTGCGCACGTCCAGATACGAGAGGGGCTCGTCCATCAGCAGGAGTCGCGGGTTGCCGACCAGCGCCTGGGCGAGGAGGAGACGCTGCTGCTCGCCTCCGGAAAGGCGGCCAAGCGCGTGGTCGGCATACGCGCCCGCTCCGACCGCGTCGATCGAGTGCTGCACGGCGGGACCGGCAGCGTCTCCGAAGAGGCGGATGCCCCAACGATGGCCGTCAAGCCCCAGGCCGACAAAGTCGCGGCCCCGGATGGACAGCTCGGGGTCGAAATCGGAGCGCTGCGGCACGTACCCGATGCCGGGGTCACCGCGGCGCGGGGCGTGGCCGAACACCTCCATGCTGCCAGCCGCGGGAGAAAGCTGACCGAGGATGAGGCGAAGCAGCGTCGTCTTGCCCGAGCCGTTGGGACCCAGGACGGCCGTGATCGATCCGGCCGGGATGTGGAACGACGCACCAGACCAGACCGCGCGCCCGCCGTAGCTCGCAGCTACGTCCAGGAACGAAAGAGCAGGTTTCTGCTTCAGCTCGCCGACTTCAACGCCGCCTCCAGCGCCAGCAGCTGCTTGAGCTGCCAGTCCTGGAAATTGAGGTTTGCAGGCTGGATCGTCTCGGATACGCCCACGCTCGGGATGTGATGCGCCGCGGCGGCCGTCTTGATGTTGGTCGTCACGGCGGTCGAAGTCTGGAGGTTGTAGACGAGCACCCTGATCTGCCCGGCGGAGATCTGGTTCTGGAACTCGACCACCGCGCTTGCGGGCGGGTCGTTGCCTTCCGCCACGGCATTCATGAACTCCGCCGGCGTGGTGAGATTCAGGCCCAGCGCGCTCGCCATGTACACGAAGATGCTCTCGGTCGAGCCGATGGCGGTGCCGGCGTATATCTGCTTGATGGTGGCGAGCTCGTCGGTCATCGGCCGGAAGGCCGTCGTCAGGTCCTGGCGCTGCTGCTCGAAGTACGAGGCATCGGCCGCATCGATCGATCTGTAGTCCGCCGTGATCTTGTCCGCGACCTGGTTGACGTAGGCCGGGCTGTACCAGAAGTGCGGGTTGTCGCCATTCTTCTTGCCGAGGAGATCGGCGATGTTCAGCACCTGCCGACCGGCCGAGGGATTCGCATCGAGGAGCTTCTGGCCCCACGTGTCGTAGCCCGCTCCATTGAGGATGAC
>VBGE01000066.1 GCA_005880345.1 Chloroflexota bacterium
TGGCGAAGCTCCCACCACCGGCCTCTCGCGCAAGGTCATCGAGACTGGCAGCCCGATCCTCATTCCCAGGATGCCCTTGGAGCGCCTGCGGTCGATGACGTCGGAGGCGGCACAGGAATACAAGGCAACTCACCCTCTGCCCATCGAAGTCGACGAGCTGGGCCTGCTCATGGTCCCGATGCGCTCGGGCCCGGCCGTCGTCGGGACGCTGGCGCTGATCGATTGGCAGTGCAGGGGCATGCTGACAGATGAGGACATCGACTGGATGCAGCGCGCCGCCGACAGGGTGGGCGTGACCGTCGAGAGCGCCCAGCTCCGTGGACGGGCGATCGAGCGTGCGGAGCGCCTCGCCGCGCTGAGCGACGTCGCTTTGGCCGTGACGTCGACGCAGGATCTCCGCGTTACCTTCAAGCTCATCCTCGAGCGCGTGACGGCGGCGCTCAGTGTCGAGGCGGCCGACGTCCTGCTGGTCGATGAGGGCGACGGCACGGTCTTCGTCGCCGCGAGCACCGGTTTTCGCACGGGGTTGAGCGAAGTGCGCGCGCCGATGCCGACGGAAGCCGGCAGGCAATGGGTGATCGGCCACAACGTCGCGTCTCCGGCCGCCATCGACTGGATCGGCCAGTCGCGGCGCTGGTTGATCGCCCGCGAGGGACTGAAGAGTTACACCGCAAGTCCGCTCCAGCTGCGCGAGAGATTTGTCGGCGCGCTCGAGGTCTTCAGCCGGGTGATGCTCGAGCCCGACCAGGAGTGGCTGGGATTCCTTGACGCAATGGGATCGCTGGCGGCCGTGGCTTATGACAACACCACCGCTCACGACGCCCTGCGGCGAACCGGCCACGTGCAGGCGCCGCACCACGCCCCCGCGCCTGCATGGAGTGAGCGTGAGCGCGAGATCCTGCAGCTGATCGTGGATGGCGCCAGCAATCGCGACGCGGCCGAGAAGCTGCATCTGAGCCAGAACACCATCAAGTTTCACGTCCGGCAGCTGCTCGAGAAAGCTCAGGTCGCCAACCGCACCGAGCTTGCCTCGAAAGCGCTGCATCAGGGATGGGTCAGCTGAGCCGCCGCTGGGCATGACCGGCGACCGCGAGGTGGAGGCGCTGCGACACCTGGCGGCGCTCGAGCGCCTCGAGCGCATCATCGCCGCCTTCGCCTCCATGGTCAGCCATCAGACGAGGACGGCGCTGGTCGGTATTCAGGGCTTGAGCGAGCTGATGATGGACGGCGAGCTCACGCGGGATGAGGTTCGCGCTTACGCGACCGACATATTCCGCGAGGCGCAGAAGATTGACGCGATGATCGGCGAGATGTTCGACCTGAACCGGCTCGAAACGCGTCAGGCGCCGTTTCGGCAAGTCGACATGGATCTAAACCGCCTGGTCAGCGAGACTTCGAGCCGGACGAACGCCCATCTCGCACTCGATCCCGAGCTGCCCGTCGTCAAAGGCGATCCGGACCGCATGAAGCAGGCTCTGCAGAAGATCTTCGGCTTTGTTGGGCGAACGGCCGAGGGCGGCAGCCGCATCGAGGTGAGCACAATCCGAAAGCCATGTGCCGCGCACATCACAGTCCGCTCCAGCTCGTCGCGGGTTGTCGACTTCGAAGATTGGCTTTACGGCCGGTATGAGCGGTACGAACACCGGCCGAGCGCGATCCTGGGCGCCGGCCTGGGCCTGGCCATCGCGCGAGCGATCGTCGAGCTGCATGGCGGGCGAATCCAGGTGGACGCGCCGAGCGGGGGCGGCGCCGAGTTCGAGATCACGCTGCCCGCTCCTGAAGTGTCGGCCGCGGCAGCGGAGCCCGAGACGGAACCGAGAGCATCGCGATGACTCCGGCCGCGCCCGCCACGACAGACGAGATGAGGAACATGCTGCGCGACCCAAACGCGCCATAGACCAGGCCGCCGCCGAAGGCGCCCACGATCGGCGCCAGGCCGAAGAGCACCGATTTGACGAGTGCCTGGCCCGTGGCGCGCAGATGCGCCGGCGACAGCTCGTCCGTGATCATCACCGCCGCCACAAAGGTCAGCGCGAATGCCACGCCGGCCGCCAGCTTGAGGACGGCGGCCGTGATGGGATCGGAGACGAGCCCCCACGCCACGAACAGCGCAACGTAAATCGCGCAGCCCACGGCGAAGAGTGCCTTGTTGCTCAGCCGCCTGCGCAGCACATGGGTGTACGCCATGGTGGGGACCTCGGTCAGAGCCTGGAACGCCGCCGCGGCGCCGATGAGCAGCGCGCCACCGCCAAGAACGTTGATGCGCAGCGTCAGGAAGTTCTGCGTCGCGGCGAGCGATACGCCAAGGAGGAAGCAGCTCGCCAGGAAACCGACGAGCGCCCACGGCACGCGCCTCACGGTAATGACGGCCGCGGCCGGTGAGATGCCGTCGGGCGCGATCGAGCGCCTGACCCAGATTCCAAACACGGCGACCAAAGGCGCGTACACCAGCGGCATCAGACGCAGGCTCACAGCCTGGAAGAGGGTGCCCGAGGCGACAGCGGAGACCGTCCAGCCGGCGCTACTCCGCAGGCGAATGCGCGCGTAGTCGGTGCGGCTCGTGTGCAGGAGCCTGCGCAAGGCGATCGGGTCGAGCAGCATGAAGGGTGCGCGGACGAGTGCGAGCACGATGATCGTGATCGCGACGGCGGTGGCGCCGCCGGCGAGCGCCAGGACCACCGCAACGGCGCCGGCGGCGCCACTGGCCAAGACGACCAGGTGCTCCGGATGCAGCCTGCGGTCGGACACGTACGCCCAACCCAGCCCGGCGATTAGAGACACCGCAGACATCGCGGCGATCACCGCCCCGATGGAGACGGCGTCGAGCCCGCGCTGAAACAGGTAGAGGGGGATGAAGGGCAGGAGCGTCCCGTCGGCCACCCCGATCAGCGCGTACGCACCCTTCAGACCACCGATCGATGGTGCGGGCTCTGGAGTCATCGGTCCGCGATACCGTAAGCGTCCGCGACCCGTTTCGGAACCACGAATCGCCACGCGTCGAGGACCAGCTCGCGCATCTCCTGCTCGTCGAGAGCAGCCAGGCGGGCGTGCACCCAGTGATATCGCATGTCGGCTCTTGACGGGTGCATGAACTTGTCCGGGGATCCGCCGATGAGCCACTCCCGCTCTTCCTTCGGAAAGGCAAAACCCATGACCGTCTCGTCGCGCGAGAAGGCGAGCCACACGATCTGGCCCACCCTGAACTTGATGCGTCCGCGAACAGTTACCTCATAGCTGCGAGGGAGCTGGGAGGCGATCTGGCGTACCTGGGCGACGGTGACCATGCGAATGAAATGAGACCAAAAGCGGACGGAAGAATGCGGGCGAGCTAGGAACAGCCGATGAGCGGGGTCGGGTCGATGGCCAATCCACCCACGTCGAGCTGCAGGTGCAGGTGCGAGCCTATGGAGAGGCCGGTACTTCCGACGTGGCCGATGAGCTGGCCTTGCTGAATCGGCTGTCCGAGAGCAACGCCCACGTCTTGCATGTGCGCGTAGATCTCGACCAGCCCGTAGCTGTCGGTCACCGCGACCCGGATGCCGAAGTAGTCGGCGTAGCCGACGGCTGTGACCTTGCCGCCCGCTGCAGCCAGGATCGGCGTGCCGTACTCGGCCAGCACGTCAAGACCGCTGTGGAAATGGAGGTATCCCTGGGCCGGCGGCTCCAGTGCAAATGAGGTCGGTCCGAATTTCTGGATGATCGGCGCGCCCTGGATCGGGCAAACGAGCGCGCCTGGGGCGATGGGGTCCGCGGGCATGCCTGTGCTGAGGTTCGGACCGGTCTGCGGATCGACCGGGATCACCAGGACCAGACCGGGCGTCAGGTCCGAAGCGCGAAGGCTGTTGAAACCAAGGATGGTCGTCACGTCGACGCCGTACTGCGCAGCCAGGCCGGCGGGCGAGTCGCCGCTCTTGACCACTACGACGACCCCGGGCACGGGCGGGAGCCTGAGAGCCAGCCCAGCCTTGAGCGGCAGGCGAAGGCCGGGATTCGACCACACGATCTCTCGCCACGTGACCCCGGTGGCCTGGGCGATGCTGTCGAGCGTGTCACCTGC
This sequence comes from Chloroflexota bacterium, assembly GCA_005880345.1. Taxonomy (GTDB): domain Bacteria; phylum Chloroflexota; class Dormibacteria; order Dormibacterales; family Dormibacteraceae; genus 40CM-4-65-16. The sequence continues at coordinate 4,058 of VBGE01000066.1, forward strand.
CTTGACGATGTAGCGAACCGGCCTGCGGTCGGGGAGCGCCGCGGTGGGGATGGAGATCGGCTTGATGATCGTGCTGTCGCGGCCGAGCACCACGTCGCCGAACTGGCTCCCTTCCGCCGCGGCCTGGGCGGTGATCGGGCCCGGCCGGGAGGCGAGTGCAAGGTTCGTGGCGCCATAGCTCGACATTGCCGCCGCGATGAGCAGCACGGCCGCATGGCTCGCGTAGCGATAACTGCGCAAGGCCTACCCCCAGGCTTGGCTTTTCCAACGCCCCGGCGCTGGAAGTGGGCGTCACCGTAACAAACTCGCTGGGAGAGCGTCAACCGATAAGCGACGATCTCACCTGGCGCCTCTCAGGATCAGGGCTAGCCTTTCGTCAGCAACTTCTCCAGGCGCTCGAGCGAGGTTTCGAGCATCTTCGCGAGATATTCGGAGTTGCCGCGCAT
>VBGE01000067.1 GCA_005880345.1 Chloroflexota bacterium
CCGAACGCACCTTTGAATTCGTGGATGGTGTGCGCGGCGCTGGCCAGGGTCGAGGCGTCAACGATCGGCACAGTGCCGTAGATCCCCGCGCTGTTGTCACCCGCGGCGCCCACGCACGCGGGGTCCTGGGCGATGCCATCCCCTCCGAGAAACGGCGTCGCCTCATTCGCGGGGAAGGACGCCTTCATCTGGGCCCGGACGTGGCAGCCGCCGCCAGGAGTGCCACCGCCGTAATAGATCGCCTGCGCGCCCGCGTCCTTCATGGACTGGAGATACGAGGCGGCGTCGGGCCGGGCTGGATCGAGGTCGAGGCGGCCGGTTACGGTGCCGCCCAGCGCCGTCAGGCGGGACATGAACGCGTCGGCGAGCCCCTGTCCGTATGCCTCGTGGTCCGAGATCGCCGCCGCGCGCAGGAGATGGAGGTCCTTGACCAGGTAGTCGGCGGCAGCGGCCCCCTGCAGCTCGTCGGTCGTCGTCAGGCGGAAGAAGTTGTTGATGTGGGCGGGTCGCAGGTCGGCGGCCGAGGGCAGCCCCGCCGCTTTGCAGTCGATCTCGATATGAGCTGGGTTCAGCGGCGCGGGCATGAAGAGGTTCCGGGTCAGGCACGGGTTGCTTGTCGCCGGGCTGATCATGGCCAGCCCCGCCGCATTGGCGACAGGGATCTCCTTGCGGGCCACCCCGGCGTCGAAGGGCCCGATCATGGCCACCACACTCGGGTCGGCCAGGAACGATCGCACATTGGCCGCTCCGAGGCTGGGTTTCGGCATCCCCCTGCTGGCGTCGTCCGCCGTCACCAGTGCGACGTTGTAGCCGTCGAGGGTCGGGTGGGTCTGGACGAAAAAGCGGATCCCGTTCAGCGCAGGCACGGCGGCGCGCGCCTCGCCCCCGGAGATGGGCAGGTCGACGCCGATGCGAAGCGTCGGGGCGGCCGGCGCGGTGGGAGTGCTGGAGGCGCAGGCCGAGGCCAGGACGACAGCCCCTGCGGCCGCGATCCTGAGCCGGCTTCTCATGTGCAGCCTCACCGTATACTCAGCATTCCCTCGGACCCTCTAGGCAGGCATAGGAGCGCGCCCAATTTGAAAACGGACACCACCGAACACCTCAAGCCCCGCTCGCAGTATGCGGAGGATGCCGTGCAGCTGGCCATCGCAGGCAAGTGGGACGAGGCAGTCAAGCTGAACAAATTCATCATCGACAGCTTCGGCGCTGACGAGGAGACACAGAACCGTCTGGGCAAGGGGCTTTCCGAGCTGGGCAAGCTAAAGGAGGCGAAGGCCTCGTACGAGGCGGCCTTGAAGCTCAACCCGATGAACTCGATCGCCAAGAAGAACGCCGCCCGCATCAATGCGCTGCTGCACCAGAAAGAGGGCCTCAAGGTCGGCGGGACCAGGGTCGACCTCAACCTGTTCGTCGAGGAGATGGGCAAGACCGTCATCACCACGGTGGACACCCCGGCCAGTCCCGACATCTGCTCCAAGGTGGCGGCCGGCGACGTGGCCGAGCTGAAGATCGAGGGCGACGGCGTCGTGGCCGAGACCTCCCGCGGCGTGCGCCTGGGCTCGCTCGAGGCCAAGCTGGCGCGCCGCCTGATCAAGTTCATGCGCGGCGGCAACCGCTACCAGGCCGGTGTCACGTCCTGCGACGGCAACATCGTGAAGCTGATCGTTCGCGAGACGTACCAGGACCCGCACTTTGCGGGCAAGCCTAGCTTCCCGATGCGTCGCAAGCGCGAGGTCGAGTTCCGGCCGTACACGAAGGAGAGCCTGCTCACGCGCGGGGCGGCGGTCTTCACTGGAGACGAGGAAGAGGAAGAGACGCTGGCCGCCGCGCCCGAGACCGACGACATGGAAGAAGGAATGCACGCGGTCGAGGACGAGGCGGAGGCGGTCGATTTCTCCGATGAGGCCGACAGCGATGGTGAGGAAGAGGATGAAGACGAGAGCTGAAGTTCAAGAGGCCGCGGCCCGGAGGTTTCTTCACCGGCTCTAGTCCCGGCGTAGCTCCTCAGCTCGGCGGCGTCCCCGGCTTTCGCGACCTGCTTCCGCTCGAGGCGGAGATCCTGCGCGAGGCGCAGGAGTCCCTCCTCGGCGAGATGCGGCGGTGGGGTTACCGCCACGTGATCACGCCGCTGGTCGAAAACATGGACGTGCTCGACCTGGGGCTCGGCACCGAGCAGCGCCGCCGCCTCTTCAAGTTCACCGACGTGCGCGGAGACATCGTCGCGCTGGTCGGCGAACGGACCGTGCCGGTGGCGCGGCTGGTCGCGGGCAAGCTTCGCGCGGCCCCGCTGCCGCTGCGCCTGTGCTACGCGGGCCCTGTCCTTTCGACGGACGAGGAGCGCTTCCAGCACCGGCGCGAGACGTACCAGGTGGGCGCCGAGCTGATCGGGGCGTCCGGTCCGGTTGCCGATGCGGAAGTGATCACGCTGGCCGCTCGCTGCATGGAGGCGACGGGCATCCGCCGCTATCAGATCGATGTCGGCCACGCCGAGTTCTTCCACGGGATCATGGACGCAGTCCGGCTGCCCGACGAGGTGAAGGCGGCGGTGCGCGCCGCTCTGGCCGCGCGCGACTTCGTCGCACTCGAAGCACTTCTCGAGGGCACGGACTTGAAATCGGCGGAGCACGAGCTGCTGCTTCGATTCCCGGCGCTGCGCGGCGGCCCGGAGATCCTCGAGGCGGCGGGCGGCTTGGTGCGCAACCGGCGCTCTGAGACTGCCCTGGCCGAGCTGGCCCAGCTGCGCGAGCTGCTGGTTGCGCATGGCATCGGCGACGTGGTCAACCTCGACCTCGGTGCGATCCGCGACTTCGACTACTACACCGGGATCATCTTCGAGGGCTACGGGCCGGACTTCGGACGCCCGGTCGCGCAGGGCGGGCGATACGACTCGCTGCTGTCTCGCTTCGGCAGGCCCGCCCCGGCGACGGGCTTCATGGTCCAGCTCGACCTGGTCTCGGAAATGCTCACTCGCGCGCCGCGCCCGCCGGCCCTGCCGCGCATCGACGCGGCGATCGCGTGGACGGAGGGCGGGCTCGGCACGGCGTTGCGATTGGGTTCCACGCTGCGCCTGTTCGGCATGCGGGCGGTGGTCGACACCGAGGCGCGCAACGACGCCGCGGCCAGGTCATGGTGGCAGGCCGTGGGGGCGGCCAACCTGATCCAGTGCAGGAGCGAATCGAGCGTCGCGTGGTCGGCACCTGGCCAGCGGGCGCGGACGCTGCCTCCAGAGCAGGTGGCGGCGCGGCTGGCGGGCAGCGGCCAGTGACGCGCGACGAGCAGGTGTCGATCGCGATCCCCACAGGCGCGCTGCTCAACGGCGCGCTGTCGGTGCTCTCGGCTGCGGGTCTCGCGCGGCTCACTGCGGAGGAGCTAGGGCGGCAGCTTCTCATCGAGCGGGACAGCGTGCGTGTGATCCTGGTGCGCCCCGCCGACGTGCCGGCGTACGTCGACCACGGAGCGGCCGACCTGGGCATCGTCGGGAAGGACATCCTGTGGGAGACGCCGGGGGCGCACTACGAGCTGGTCGATCTTCGCTTTGGCGGCTGCAGGCTCGTGCTGGCGGTGCCGGATGCATCGGCGCTCGACGGACCCGAGACGTGGCCGCCGATGATGCGGGTGGCGACGAAATACCCGCGCACGGCGAGTGCGTGGTTCGAGACGCGAGGCCAGGCGGTGGAGATGGTGCAGCTCCACGGATCGGTCGAGCTTGCGCCCCAGGTTGGCCTGGTCGATGGCATCGTCGACCTGACGGCGACGGGGCGAACGCTGCAGGAGAATCGCCTGCGGATCGCCGAGGTGCTGGGCAGCTCGACCGCGCGCTTGATCGCCAACCAGGCCAGCCTGAAGACAAGAAGCGCCGCCGTGCAGTCAGTCGTGTCGAAGCTGCGGGAGGCATCCGGCAGTGCCGGTTAAGAGGTTCGACGTCGGGTCGTGGCTCGACTCGCCGCTTTCGCGCCGGCGGCTCGACCTGGGTCAATTCGCGGCGGAGCGCGCGGCGGTTGTCGAGATCTGCGCGCGCGTCCAGGCCGAGGGTGACGATGCGCTGCGCGAGCTGGGCAAGCGCTTCGACGGCTGGGCGCCGGAGGCGGGTGAGTCGTTTGCCGTGCCGTCTTCGGAGGTGGCGGCCGCCGCAGAGCGGCTGCAGCCTGCCGACCGGACCGCCCTCGAATTTGCTGCGCGGCGCATCCGCGATTTTCACGAGCGCCAGGTGCAGCCGGCCTCGCTCGGGTCGCCGGGCCTGAAGCTGCTCACGCGTCCGGTGCGTCGGGCCGGCGTGTATGCACCCGGTGGCCGCGCTGCGTACCCATCGACCGTCTTGATGACGGCGATTCCGGCGCGCGTCGCCGGTGTGTCAGATCTTGTGCTCGCGACGCCTCCACGGCCAGACGGCAGCGTTCCGGCCGCCATCCTCGCCGCAGCGCACCTCGCGGGAGTGGACGCCGTGTATCGAGTCGGGGGCGCGCAGGCGATCGCGGCTCTGGCTTACGGCACGGCGAGCATTCCGCGCGTCGACGTCGTCGCGGGGCCGGGCAACATCTACGTGACCCTGGCCAAGAAAGAGGTGTTCGGGTCGATGGGGGTGGACGGCATCGCGGGACCGACGGAGGTCGTCGTGGTGGCTGACGGCCAGGCGCGGCCCGACTTCGTCGCCGCGGACCTGGCGGCTCAGCTGGAGCACGATCCTCTCGCGTGGGGCCTGCTGATCACGGATTCGCCTGAGCTGGCGGGCCGTGTCGAGGAAGAGCTCGAGAGCCTGGTGCGCGGGCTCGACCGGGCCGAGATCATCCGCCAGTCGTCGGCGAGTACGCGACAGTCCCGCTGGGCGACTACACCGCCGGCCCCAACCACACGCTGCCGACGTCGGGCGCCGCGCGATTTGGCTCGCCCCTGGGCGTGCATACGTTTCTCAAGCGCACGAGCGTGCTGAGCCTCAACCGCGAGGACCTGGAGGCGCTGCGTGACGCGAGCGTCCGACTGGCCGAGCTCGAAGGCCTGGGCGCGCACGCGCATGCGATCGAGGTGCGGCTTGAGTAGGCGAGCACGCGTCGACCGCAAGAGCAAGGAGACGCAGCTGTCGGCGCGCATCGATCTAGACGGCCGCGGGCGGTCGGAGGTGGCTACCGGGCTGCCGTTCCTCGATCACATGCTGGAGCAGGTCGCGCGCTACGGCGGATTCGATCTGCGGCTCCGCGGCGCGGGCGACGTGCATGTCGATCCACATCACCTGGTCGAAGACGCGGGCATCGTCGTCGGCCAGGCGCTTTCCGAGGCGCTGGGGGACCGCGAGGGGATCGTGCGTTTCGCGTCGGCCTACGCGCCGCTCGACGAGTCCCTCGCCCGCGTCGTGATCGACCTGGGCCGGCGGCCGTTTCTTTCCTACAACGTCGCATTGAAAGGTCGCATCGGCACGCTCGAGTCAGAGATCGTCGAGGAGTTCTGGCGCGCGCTTTCCATTCACCTGGGGGCGACGATCCACGTCGACCTGATCCGCGGGCGGAATCGGCATCACATCGCGGAGGCGACGTTCAAGGCGCTGGGCCTGGCGCTGCGCGCGGCAATGGCGGCCGGGGGCGCGCCCGGGGTCCCTTCTTCGAAGGGTGTGTTGGGATGATCGCGATCGTCGACTACGGGGTCGGCAACATCCGCTCGGTGGAGCGCGCACTGGTCCACGTGGGCGCCGAGGCGCGCCTGACTGCGGACCTCGATGAGCTGCAGCGCGCGGATGGCATCGTCCTGCCAGGTGTCGGTGCGTTTGCTCCCGCCCTGGCCAAGCTATCCGAGCACGGCCTGGGCCGGCACATCGTCGAGCTCGCGGGACGCGGCAAGCACGTGCTCGGGGTGTGCCTCGGCTACCAGCTGATGTTCGAGG
>VBGE01000068.1 GCA_005880345.1 Chloroflexota bacterium
ACGGCGGCCGCGGGAAGACCTGAGCTCGAGCGGCCCAAGGCCTGGAGGATCAGCTCGAGCGTGGCGTCCGAAAGACCCTTGGGCAGCGTGACCGCGGTGGCCGTGCGCAGCGCGCCGAAGATGCGGTCGACGTCGCCCTGGTCCGCGCGACCGAGGCGGGCCATGCGCTCGCGCGCCGCCGCGTAGGAAAGCAGCTTCTCCTCGAAGGTCGGAAACAGAAACGGCTTGATCAGGTAGTGCACGACGCCGCCTCGCATCGCTGCGCGCAGGCTCTCGACCTCGCGCGCCGCGGTGATCGCGATCACGTCCACAGGCGCTGTTTCGTCCTCGCGCAGCCGCTGCAGGACCTCGAGCCCGGTCATGTCTGGCAGGTAGATGTCGAGCAGGACGAGGTCAGGGCGCAGCTGCGCAACGCCTGTGAGCGCGGCGGCGCCCGTGTGGACGCGGCCGGCAACCTCAAACCCCGCCACGCGCTCGACGTAAGCGCAGTGCAGGTCGGCGACGCGGTAATCGTCGTCGACCACGAGGGTGCGGATCATCTGACGGCAACCTTCAATGGGACGCGCACCGTGAACTGCGCGCCACCTTCGTTGACCACGGACACGTCACCGCCGTTGCGCCGCGCCACCTGACGCACGAGCGCGAGCCCGAAACCGCGCCGCTTGCGGTTGGGCCCGGCTTTGGTGCTGTAACCCTCCTGAAAGATCTGGCCGTCGACACCTTCGGGTACGCCGCCGCCCGAATCGTGCACCCGGATGACGAGCTCGGCGTTCTGCTCGGTGGCCGAGACGCTCACCCAGCGTTCATCGCTTGAGGCCGCCGCGTCCAGGGCGTTGTCGACGAGGTTGCCGAGCAGAGTGATGAGGTCCTCACTGTCGAGTGGGCTCTGCGTCATCACGGTGTCGTCGCTGACACGCAGCTCGATGCCGCGTTCCGAAGCGATCGCGGCCTTGGCCAGCAGGAGCGCGCCGAGCACGGGATCGCCCACGCGCTCGAGCAGAGACTCGGTCAGCTCCTGATGCAGCCCCGATGTCTGCGCGATGAGCTTCATCGCCTCGTCCGCACGCCCGATCTGCATGAGGCCGGCGATGGTGTGCAGCCGGTTGGCAAACTCGTGGGCCTGCGCGCGCAGGGCGTCGGTGAGGCTGTCGACGCCGAGGCCCTGGGCGAGCCCTGTCAGCTCGGTGGTGTCGCGCAGCGTCGCCACATGCCCCACCGCATGGCCCCGCACCATGATGGCCCGGCGGCTCGCCACGAGTACGCGATCGCCGGCGAGGAGGACCTCGTCCTCGTCCTTCAACCCGCCGGAGAGAAAGCGCAGCAGCCGGCCCGCCGGCAGCACCTGCGTCACCTTGCGGCCGACACAGTCAGCGGGCAGGCCCAGCAGGCGGCGCGCCTCGTCGTTGGCCAGAGTGATGGTGCCGTCGCGGTCGGTGGCGATCGCGCCTTCGTGTATGCCCTGCAGGCTCGCCTCTCTCTCTTCGAGCAGGCCCGCGATCTCGTATGGCTCCAGGCCGAACGTCTGCCGCTTCAGGCGCCACGCGAGCAGCCAGGACGCGACGAATCCGATGGCAAGAGAAGGCAGCAGCGTGGTGGCGAATCCGGGAAGCTCGCTCAACAGGCGCTGGACGAGCGGAGGCTCGAGGAAGCCAACCGAAACCATGCCGATGACGCGTCCCTGGTAGTAGATGGGCGCCTTGCCACGGGCCGACACGCCGAGGGTGCCGCGCTGCACGCCCACCCACGTGTTTCCCGCCAGCACAGAGCTGGGATCCTCGTCGACGGGCTGCCCGATCAACGTCGGGTTCGGGTGCGAGAACCGAATCCCCCTCGCATCCGTGACGACCACGTAGCTTGCGTCAGTGGAGTGGCGAATCGACTCCGCGGTCTCCTGGATCGAATGCGTCGAGTCCCCGGCGAGCAGCGCCTGCTGGAGCGAGACGTTGTCCGCGACCGACTCGGCGATGGCAAGCGACCGCTGCTCCGACTGCCGGTCGAGCTCCTGGCTCGCCTGCCACACGGCAGCAGCCGCGCCGATGAGGGCGGACAGCAGGATGATCGCGACCTGGAAAGCCAGGATTTGGTAGGCGAGCGGGAGCCTGGTTTTCACGAGCTCGTCATTTGTGATGTTAGTACGAGATCGCCGCCTGCCCGTTTGACCAAAACGACCAAAACGGCCACAAAGACCGCATGCCTTGAACGGGGCTCACGCCGACGCCACAGTCGATTTACATGGCTCCCGCCATCGAGCTTCGTGGTGTCACCAAGCGCTTCCTGACCCCGTCCGGCACCGTGTTCACGGCGCTGCGCGACCTGGACATGGCCATCCAACCGGGCGAGTTCTGTGCTGTCGTCGGTCCGACCGGGTGCGGGAAGTCGACCACCCTCGGCCTCATCTCCGGCCTCGAGCCGCCGAGCGACGGCGAGGTCGACGTGTTCGGCCAGCCTGTGAAGGGCATCGCCGACGGCATCGGCTACATGTTCCAGTCGGACGCCGTTTTTCCCTGGAAGACGGTTCTGGAGAATGTCGCCGCCGGACCGCGGTACCGCGGGACCTCCCATCGTGACGCGCGCGAAAAGGCGCGGGAATGGATCGCACGTGTTGGCCTGGCGGGTTTCGAAGATCGGTATCCGTACCAGCTGTCGGGGGGCATGCGGAAGCGAGTCGCGCTCGCACAGAGCCTGATCAACGGACCGCGCATCCTGTTGATGGACGAGCCGTTCAGCGCCCTGGACGTGCAGACGCGCTCCCTGATGGAGAACGAGCTGCTGAGCCTGTGGGCCGCGAGCTCCGCGTCGGTGGTGTTCGTCACGCACGACCTCGAAGAGGCGATCTCCCTCAGCGACAGGGTCTTCGTCATCACGGCCGGACCGGGGACGGTGAAGAGCAACTACAAGGTCGACCTGCCGCGACCACGCAACGTGGCCGAGGTCCGTTTCCAACCTCGTTTCATCGAGATCTACGAAGAGATCTGGAAAGACCTCAAGGATGAGGTGCTGGTGAGCTATGAGCGTCAGAAGCGCGGCGCCGCTTAAGTTGGCGTCGCTGGCTCCGGGCGAGAAGGCCGCGCGTTCCGTGGTCGACCTGGCCGAGAGACGGCGGCAGCAGGCTCAGCGGCGCCGTGTGAGCGTCATCGTGTTGCGCGTCCTGGTGGCGGTGGTCATCCTGGGCGGCTGGCAGCTGGGAGCGCGCCTGGGCGTGATCGACACCTTCTTCTGGTCCCAGCCATCTGACATCGCCGCCACGCTGTGGCGCTGGCTGACGGAAGGAACCGACCTCGGTCCTCTGTGGCAGCAGGTCCTGGTGACGATGGAAGAGACGGTCGGCGGATTCTTCGTCGGCTCTGTGCTCGGCGTCATATTCGGCATAGTCCTCGGCCGCAACGCGCTGCTCTCTGACGTGCTCGGCCCGTACATCAAAGGCGCGAACGCGATCCCTCGCGTCGTCGTGGGCGCACTGTTTGCCGTCTCGCTGGGCCTGGACATCAGGGCGAAGATCGCCACCGCGTCGGTGCTCGTGTTCTTCGTGGTGTTCTTCAACGCGTTCCAGGGTGTGCGCGAGGTCGACCGCAACCTGATCAACAACGCACGCATCCTCGGCGCCGACAACCGCCGGCTGACCGCCGAGATCATCGTCCCGTCCGCCCTCTCGTGGATCGTGGCAAGCCTGCACACGAGCTTCGGCCTGGCGCTCGTCGGTGCGGTGGTCGGCGAGCTGTTCGGGGCGACGCAAGGAGTCGGCGAGCTGATCTACCTGTCGAAGAACCTCTTCGACACCGGCGGCGTGTTCGCCGGCATGGCCCTACTGGCTGCCATGGCGCTGGTGGCAGAGGCGTTGATCACAGCGCTCGAAAACCTGGTGCTGTCCGCATGTGGCAGCAGCAACACGCCGAGCGGAGGCAGCGTTTCGACGGCGTCGCTGAAGATCATGGTGGGCGGGCTGAACAAGCAGATCTATCTGCCGAACATGCTCGCCTTCCGGCTCGGCTACTTCAAGGATCAGCACCTCGATGTGACCCTCATCGATGAAGGATCCGGGCAGGCGTCGGAAGAAGAGGTCGTCGCGGGAAACGTCGACGCCGGGTCAGGCGCCTACGTGCACCCGATGGTGCTCAACACGCAAGGCAAGAAGATCGAGACCATCTGCCAGTTCGGCATCGCGCCGGGCGAGGCTGAGGTCGTCGACGCGAGCCTCAGCAACGTCAAGTCGGCCAAGGACCTGCAGGGCAAGACCCTCGGCGTCACCGACCTGGGCTCGGGGACACATGTCCTGACCCAGGCGATCCTCGGCAGCGCAGGGGTCGACCCGACCAAGGCCAGCTACCTCGCCGTCGGAGCGGGGGACACCTTCATCGCCGCCATCCAGCAGCACAAGATCGCGGCAGGCATGACGACCTTCCCCACGATCTCGCGGCTGGTCAGCTCGGGCAAGGGCAAGATCCTGGTCAGCCTGCTGACACCCGAAGACACGCGCGCCGCGCTCGGCGGCGACTACCCGTTCATCGGCGTCTTCGCCAAGAACGACTGGGTCAACTCGAACAAGGAAGTCGCCCAGCGCCTGGTCAACGCATACGTCAAGACGTTGAAGTACATCCACTCGCACACCGCGGACGAGATAGCGAGCCAGATGCCGACCGATTACTTCGCCGGCGACAAGGCTTCGTACGTCGCCGACCTGAAGAGCCAGATCGGGATCTTCGGCAGCGATTGCAAGATGCCGGCGGGCGGGCCGGAGAACGTGCAGAAGATCCAGCAGCAGTTCGTCTCCAGCTACAAGGGCAAGTCGGCGAACCTGAGCGAGACATATACGAACGACCTCGCGGACAAGGCCAGCGTTTAGTTTCCTTCGCAGTCGACCAGGGGCCGGGCTAGCGTCCGGTCCCTTTCTTTATCTGTACCTCGATACTTCCGTCGCTGTTGGGGCCGACCTCGACGTCGCCGGCCTTGATGCGCAGGCCATCGCCGACTCGAGTCGCGACGACAGCGCCCTCAAAGACGAGCTCGACGAAAGTCCATTCCTTGCCATGCTTGCGCATTTTCACGATCACGCCCTGGGGGCTGCGCCACACGCCTTCGCCGGAAGGCTTGAACCCGCGCGTGACCAGCTCGCCCAGCTGATCTGGGATGACCTCCGGCGGCGGTTTTGCGGCAGGCCACACGACGGGCTTTTCCTTCTCGGGCGATGGATGCGGCAGCACCCGCAGGTCGGGCTTGTGTTGTGACCGAGCCTGCTCGAGCGAAAGGCGAAGGAGCTCAGAGCCTTCCTCCTGCGCGAAGAACGCACCTGACACGCGTGCCTGGTCCTTCGAGCGGCGAATGCAGTTCGTGCAGTCGGCCGGCGTGTCAAGTGACGCGTAGGTGCCGGACTCGAGGGTCTGGCCGCAGAGGGTCGTGACCGGACCAGATCGCGGAACTCGCGGAGTGAGATGAATCCGCCCGCCAGACTTGCGGCGGACGGATTCGAGCCGGACGGAGTGCACGCTCTAATGATGGTCGGCGGGGAAGGTTACTTGCTCTTTTTTGCCTGCGCGTTGCTGATCCGTGCCGCGCGCGACTTGCTCATTCCCTTCTTCTTGAGCGCCTCGTATGTCTTGGGGCGCTTTACGGAAGGCCCGTGTTTCTTGCCTGGCATGGACACCTCTCGTCGTGTAATTCCGCTGGGCAAAACACCCACCTGTAGAACGCACAGGGCCTTGCCTGGACCCGCGCGGCAAGCTCTTTCCAAGCCGTGTCAAGGGTTGTGAACTCGCCGGGTAGACCCCGGTGCGTGGACGCTTATCCAGTAGTCCATGAGCCTCCTGATCATGCCCAATGGCCGTGTTCGGCCCCGCCGCGAGGCGCTGCAGCTGGCCGAGGAGCCGCACTTCGACCCGAGGCATGTCCGCCGCGTGGTGGCGGCTTTCGAGCGGGAGGCCAACCGGGCCCCGTCGATGGTCCTTTCCGTCCGCAGCGACCTGCCCGGATTCAAGGTGGCGGACGCCCGCCGGGCCCTGACGGGGTTGCCCTCGCCGGGTGACTACGCGGTCGTGATCAAGCCCCTCCGGTTCCGGACGCGGCCGCATCTTTCCGGCCTGTGTGAGTTCGATCTCGGTCGGATCATCGTGCGGGTGCCGGAGCCGTTCCGGCCTTTCGACGAGCTGGTTTATGTCAGCGCAAGGCGCAAGCCGGGCGGCGGGATGCGGTTTGCCTGGCTGGCGGAGAAGGTCCGCTTCCGCAGCCGGCGCGACGTCATCCGCTTCATCTACTGCCACGAGTGGCTGCACTGGTACCTGCGCGAGATGCAGGGGCGCCGGTCAGGGGCCGAGACCGCGTGCGACAGGTTTGCGCTGCGGAACTTCAGGCGGCGCAGCGTCACGGTGGACGACGCTCTCGAGGCGCTGCGGGGGACGCGGACGCAGCCAGTGCCGGAGGCGTACCGGCTGGCGGCATAGGCTCGGCGGGCCCTGGAAACGCACGCGTGACGTCATAGGCGCATATCCCGGCGGCCTGTAGCGCGCGTGTGACGTCACAAGGACGGAATACGGGCTCGGGCATACGCTATCGGCATGCTCGAGGGGACCGCTCTCGGAACCCTCACCGAGTTGATGGTTGAGGCGGAGATTCTGGCCGGTTCGGACGGTCATCTGCTTCCCTCCCGCGTCGAGCCTGATGTTGACCACCGCGACCTCGTCGTGGCGGAGGTTGGGGCGTTCGGTGCGCTGTGGCTCCAGGTCAAGGGCACGGCTCACCTCGACAGTGAGGGCCGCGTTGTGGCCTTCGCCAACTATGCCGTCGACGCGATCCCGGAAAGTCCTCGCCTGCTTTACCTGGTTTGCCTGGTCGATCTTCAGCAACACGTTCTCGCGAGGACGTGGCTTATTCCGTCCGCCGAATTCAACCGGCTCGCCTATCGCGAGCATTCCAAACGGCCCGGTCGCGTCAGCCTCCAGTTCTCGTGTGTGGCGTCTGCCGACTCGCGCTGGGACCGTTTTGAGGTGCCGCGTCTGCAGCTCGGTGCACGTCTCGCACCGTTGGTCGCCGCGCTCGGACCGGCGACCAGCGAGGAGTTGAGCGCGCTGCGCGTGAAGGTCGCTAG
>VBGE01000069.1 GCA_005880345.1 Chloroflexota bacterium
TGTCGCGCGCATGAAGAGGGTCGCGGGTTCGCGCGAGCGCTTTGTCGTGGCCGGCCTCGAGATCTACTCCTGGCATCCGGAGGGAGTGGGGCGCTCACCGCTCTGGGAGCGCATCGCCGGGAAGATGGGCGGGATCGATGCGACGTCGCGCAACTGGTCGACTGTGACGGCCCTCCTGGGCATGGCGGGCGGCCGAACCGAACGGTAAAATCAACCGGCTCAGTCGGGCGGCTGGCGGAACTGGTAGACGCGCACGTTTGAGGGGCGTGTGGGGTAACCCATCCGGGTTCGAGTCCCGGGTCGCCCACTTCAATTCGACGGGCTTTCCATAACGCGAACCGAAATCGCCGAACACTGATGCGGAGCTGGTCGTTGCCGCCGGTCGGCGAATGTTCGATGGCGCGCAGACTAGGTAGCTCCACATGGCTCAACCACTGGACGTTATACGTGCCCCAGAGTTTCGCTCGGTATTGGTCAAGGCTCTGAAACCAACGCTTGCCGAGCTGGGTTTCAAGCCAAGCAAGAACGAACCAGGAGGCTGGAACGGATGGGTCAGAGAGACCGCCGGTCTTCGCGAGTTCTTCTGGATCCAGCTTGGCCGGTCCGGTTTTGACCGGTACACAGGAGGTACGTTCATCGTCGAGTTCACAGTAAGCGACGCGGACCGCAGGACTGCCCTGCGCGATCGCATCTGGATGCTCCTGGATGACGTTTCGCGCCGAGAAGCTGTCCGCATCAGTAACGGCGCAATTGCCGCGCTCCCAGGACCTTCGCGCGAGATCTTGAAGGCCCTTCCGGAGTCGCTTCGCTCCTCCTATCTCAGCGACTTCAAGGCGATCGACGCAACACCCGCGCAGAAACAAGACGCCTGGTTTCGTTACGCGACACTACGGGACGTGGGTGCGTGGGCGGACTTCCTCGCCTCACGCTTTCGGTTTGTGATTCAAGAATGTGAGCAAAGGCTCGCTGGACTACAACCAGGCACCAACTCAATGGGCGGCGTCGTGCTGAAGGCCCGCGACGACGCATAGGGCAATTGCGCGAGCGTTTGAGCCCGCCGGCTTCTCGAACCTTGGACGCTGATCTTGGGACCGACGACAATGGCGTGGTTCGCGTTGCGGAAACTACGGCCCACCACTGCGATCCGCGCCGGCAGTATGGTCACCGCGGAGGGATGTCCGGCATGGCGACAGCCCAGAACGGAGGCTTGCTAACTGAGGCGGCGACCTTTTTCGCCGCTAGGAAGACGGCAGTCCAGAGTTGGCAGCTCGGATCGAGTTCTTTTGACCGGTAGAGCGATGCCATTGCCCGCCACGGAGCGTCGCCTGCACAGCACCGCCATGTCACCTGACAAAGACGGGGAACGTGTTCGTGGTCGTGCTCGAGCAGCCTCTGCGCCAGCCCCTGCTCTCCAACTTCGAGATACGTGCTGACAACAGAAGCGAGCCGGACGTGGTACGGATCGGAGTCCGGCCGCGCCGTGTATGCCCGAATTTCGCCGAGCGCCTCTTTCGCCTTCAGTCGAGCCAGTGCCCAGATGAGTTGGCCGGCTTCAGCTGGATCGTCGCGACGATGGCCCAGGACATCGGGGCGATGACGGCGCAACCGGTCCCGCAAGTTTCCGACAACGCCCTGCGCAGCCTCCGGAGCAATGTTCAGAAGGGGAGTGAGCGCGCATGCGCGCACGATCTCATAGTGGTCGTCGACGAGTCGGAGCAGTAGGGGTACGGCCTCGTTTCCGTAGACGTCTGCCGCGACACCGGTAGTCCATGCCCGGACGGTGTATTCCGGGCGCCGGCTGAGTCGCTCCATTAGATCAAGGCCTGCACCGCGATGCAGCCGAAGCGCCGACTTCAGGTCAGCGAACCGCTGGGCACCGCTCTTCCGGGGTCGCGAGCTGGTTACAAACCGCACCACGTCCTCTTCGGTCGGTAACTCCGTCACAGCAATATCACGCGGATCGTAGAGCCGAAGAAGATTCCTTCGGTCGCCCGTGGAGATTCCACGCCACGTAACAGCGCGTTAGGGAAACTACGGCGCACCATCGTTTTGATCGCAGCGGTGGCCCTGCCGGCCTATGTTCCAGGCGAGTGTCAGGTCGTCCTGCTGGTAGCGCGCCTCAACATCACCATCGCCACAACGGCCGCAACGAAGAACACGACGGCCAACAGATCAAGCACCGCGTTGTGGCTTGTCGACCCGAGGTAGATGCAGCCAACACCAAGGAGGCCGCAGACGATGCCAATGATCCGCCAGGTGAGACTGCTCATGTCCACTCTCCTCAATCACGAGTCGAATCTGCCCTGACTCGGTAACGCGTGAGGTCGGCGAGGTGACTAGGCCAATACGGCCAGCGCGGCCAATGCCGGGCTCTGGCTAATGTGGCAACGGTGGCAGCTTGGCGGCCGGCGGTGCTCCTGGCCGCATCTGCATGCGACGTTGTAGCGGGCGCCGTTATCGGCTGGTGGGCGGTGTCGGGCGTCTTTGCCCTCGGCCCTTTTGCGTTGCTATTCGCCGTCGCCAGCGTGCTGCTCATCACTGCGCTTTTAAGGAAGAGCCGTCGTCTGTTGGTGATTGCGCTTGCATTGACATTGGTTGCAGAACTTGAACCTCTTGGCGGCGTGACGGCTAGTGCGGTTCTGCGCGCCCCAATCCCTTGGCTAGGGTCAGTGCTACCACTATGTGCCGGCGCCCTTTCAATCGCTGGCATGGCTGCGGCCCTCGTGATGTGGCGTCCATCTTCGGACGCGCCGACGCCGTAGAAGCGTGCGGGCTGATGAGCCGTGACAGTGTCACTGCCCATCTCGCTCGTGTTCACCCACTGACCGCTGTCGCTACGCTGCCCGACAGCATGAGCGAGGAAGAAGAGGAGCACCTCGAGAGATCGCTGATCCGCGTCGTGATTGGTCTCGTCAGCGTCGTGATTCCTCTGTTGGCAATCGCCGCCTTCTCTTCATTCCATGAGTGGCCACCACCCCCTACCTGCTTCTTTGCGGTGTTGGGATGCCCTTCCGCGCCATATCCAGTCGCCGTTCAAGCCCTGGACTGGGCTTACCTCACCGGACCGACCTTCGGCCTCCTTTCGGCGGTCGCTGCCGTGAAGTTGCGAAGAGATCCAGGTGAAGGCGGGAGGCTCGCAATGGCGGTCACCCGTTACACGTTGCCGGGCATTGGTTTTTTGGTCTCCATAGTCTGTGCAGTCGACGTTGTCTCCTGGATGACTGGCGCTGGAACTTAGACGTACGGCGTAGACGCAGCTGGATTATGGAAACCATGTCGGCCAGCCACAACCTTTCCGCGCGCAGCGTGATCCTGGTGGAGGGAATCAGCGATCAGCTGGCGCTCGAAGCGCTCGCTCGGCGCCGCGGCCGCGACCTACCGGCCGAGCAGGTGTCGATAGTGGCGATGCGCGGCGTGACGAACATCGCGAAGTTTCTCGAGCAGTTCGGTCCGCGTGGAGCCGGCGTCAATCTGGCCGGCCTGTATGACGTCGGCGAAGAGGCCGGTTTCCAGCGCGCACTCGAGCGCGCGGGATTCGGCGACAACCTGACCCGCCCGGAAATGGAACGGCTCGGCTTCTACGCCTGCATCGCCGACCTCGAGGACGAGCTCATCCGCAGCCTGGGCGCAGCCGCAGTGGAAAGAGTCCTCGAGTCGCGGGGCGAGCTGGGGGCTTTCCGCACCTTCCAGGGCCAGCCCGAGTGGCGGGGCCGCCCCGCCGAGGAGCAGCTGGGGCGGTTCATGGGCACCAGGGGAGGCCGCAAGATCCAGACAGCGGCCAGGCTGGTCGAAGCCCTGGACCTGGCCAATGTGCCGCGGCCGCTGGACGGAGTGCTCGCCCACGTCTGACTGTCGAATCCAGCGAGTCCCGTTCGTCGGATGAGATGACACCGATTATTGCGTGAGGAGAAAAAAGCAAGATGGCCAAATACATGTTCCTTCAGTACGTCGACGAGTCCCGAACGCCGCGACCAGGCTCGCCCGAGATGCAGGCCGTGATCGACGCTTTTGCGACATACCTCGATGACGTCAAGAAGGCCGGCGCGTTCCTCGACGGCGACCCCTTCCAGCCTTCGGCCGCGACGTTCAGCGTCACCGCCCACAACGGCCACCAGAAGACCGCCGACGGCCCGATGTCGTCTGACATCCCCTGGCTCAACGGCTACTTCGTGCTGGACTGCAAGGACCGCAACGAAGCCGCTTCATGGGCGGCG
>VBGE01000070.1 GCA_005880345.1 Chloroflexota bacterium
GTGACCGAACCTGGGGGCGAGGCAGAAACGAAGCGAGCGTCCGCCCACTCCTCGAACTTCTGAGGGTTGGTGAGGACACTCCAGATCGCATCCGGGGAGGCGGAGCTGACCGCCGCGGGACACACGTTGACGATCACGGGTCGAGCTTAGGGCGCGGATAATCGTCGCGCCAGCCACATGAACGCACCACACAATCTCCCGGCGGAGCTGACCTCGTTCGTCGGTCGGGAGCCGCAGCTGGCTGAGTTGCGCAGGCTTCTGCACCGCTCGCGGCTGATCACGCTGACCGGCCCCGGAGGGGCAGGCAAAACGCGGTTGGCGCTTCGGCTGGCCGCGGAAAGCCTCGATAAATTCCCCGATGGGGTGTGGTTGCTCGACCTGGCGCCGATGGGCGACGGTCGGCTTATCGAGCACACGCTGGCCGCCATCTCAGGGATCAAGGAGGACCCCAACCGCTCCGTGCGCGAGGTGCTTGTCGCGCGGCTGGCCGCCAGCCGGTCGTTGGTCGTGCTCGACGGTTGCGAGCACCTCGTCGATGCCTGCGCCGATGTGGCCGGCGAGCTGCTTCGGACGTGTCCGAGACTCTCCATTCTCGCGACGAGCCGCGAGCTGCTCGGCGTCAAGGGCGAGGTGATCTGGCGGACGCCATCACTGACGACGCCGCGCCTCGAGGACGCGAGTCATCCTGAGCTGTTGATGGAGAGCGAGGCCATACGGCTCTTCGTCGACAGGACGAAATTGAGCCGGTCGGATTTCGAGCTTCAGCCCTCTGGCGCTGCAGCGGTGGCTCAAATCTGCACGCGGCTCGAAGGCATCCCGCTCGCGATCGAGCTTGCGGCAGGGTTGACCGGCGTGATGACGCTCGATGAGATCGTCGACCGCTTGCGGCATCGGTTTCGGCTTCTCACGGGCGGCAGCCGCGGCTCGTTGCCTCGCCACCAAACATTGCGCCAGGCCGTGGATTGGAGTTACGGACTGCTGAGCGCGACCGAGCAGGCTGTGTTCGCCCGGCTCGGTGTGTTTGCCGGAGGCTTCGACCTGGCGGCTGCGGAGGCGGTGGTGGATGGCGATCCGATTGCAGCGGACGACGTGCTGCCCCTGTTGTCTCGTCTGGTGAACAAATCACTTGTGGTCGCCGAGCCTTCTCGTCCAGGGACCACGCGGTACCGCATGCTCGACACGATTCGCGAGTATGCCCTCGAGAAGCTGCAGCAGACGGGCGAGCCGGAATGGCGCTCGAAGCATGTTGACTACTTCACAAATTGGAGCGAATCGGCTGCCAAGCAGCTCGCGTCACCTGAGCAGGTGAAGTGGCTCCGGCGCCTCGAAGAGGAACAGGCCAACATTCGGCTCGCGCTGGACTGGAGCATCTCGGAGATGCCGGCTAACGCGGTCCGGCTCGTGGCCGCCATGGGCTTGGTCTGGTGGATGGACAGCCAATACACGGAAGGCCTGGAATGGCTGACGCGGGGCCTCGAGCTCAAGACCACGAACCGCGAAGCTCGTGCGGCCGCACTCGTGGCGCGGTCTCGCATGAGCCGCAGGCGAGGCGACTGGGCAACAGCAAAGCGCGACGCAGTGGAGTGTGTCGCCATTGCGCGAGAAGCGAACTTGCTCCACGAGCTGCCGCGTGCCCTGGCAATGCTCGGCATCGTCAGTGCGCATCTCGGCGACCTGCAGGCGGCGGCGGCGTGCTTTACCGAATCAATGGAAGTCGCCGAACAGATCGGCGACCAGGAGCGCGTCGCCTCGAGCTTGAACAACATGGCGATGATCGAGTCGAGGCTCAACCAGCAAGCCGCCGCGCTGGATCACGTGGAGCAGGCTCTGGCCAAGGCTGTGACGATCGGCGACCGTTTTCTAAAGGCCAGCATCCTCGACACCGTGGGACGAATCAACCTACGCCAGGGCAACTTCGACGTCGCGCGTCACAGCTACGAGGAAGGTCTCACGATATCCATCGAGTTTCGCGACAGCCTCAACGTTGCCGACTGCCTCGAGGGAATGGGGCTGCTGGCCGCGATTGCGGGCGACGCCGTGCGATCGCTGGTGTTGATCACGGCGGCGGAAGAGCTCCGGACGCGTGCAGGCGTCCAGGGAACGCAGGAGTGGACGGCGGAAGTCATCGAAACGGTGGCCAGGATCAAGGCCAAGCTAGGTCGCACTTCCAGTGAGTCAGCGAGCCGGGAAGGTGCGGCGATGAACATGGACGAGGCGGTTCGTTTCGCCCTCGGGACAGCCAATGGTGAGCGCCGTGACGGGGTCGCCGGGCTGACCGATCGCGAAGTCCAGGTCGCGCGTCTGATCGCCGGCGGTCTGACAAATGGCGAAGTGGCCGGCCGGCTGCGGATCTCCGCGCGGACTGTCGATGCCCACGTCGAGCACATCCGAAACAAGGTTGGGCTACG
>VBGE01000071.1 GCA_005880345.1 Chloroflexota bacterium
AAGAAGGCAGAAGCGACACGAGCCGGCCAAGCCTCACGAGGTGCCCGAGCTTCCGGAGGCCAGCCCGATGCCGTCTGAGGCGAGTCCTGGTGGTACCGAGGGTGTCGACCCTGGCTGGCCGGGCGGCAGCTCCAACGTCGGCGAGGTCCTCAACCCCGCCTTCGAGAGCCCAGCGCCGTATTCGACCAGGGATCTGGCAGACGACGTACCGCGGGTCGAGGTGATCGCCAAGTTCGTCTGCGACAAATGCGGCCAGGCCTTCCAGACCGAAGCGCTTCTCAACGTGCACCGAAGGACAGCGCACAAACCGCGGGCTTAGACCTGAACAATCTGAAGAAGATCGTGCGCTAGACGTACAGCGCCCGGCTATGAGCCCGACCGCTTCTCCCACTCCGGGTGCTTCCGGAACAGACCGCCCCAGCCGATCCCGAACCACTTCTCTTCTTTGTATGGCTGGAGCCGTGGAAGGTCGTCAGGGCCGAGGTCCGTGACGACGCCGCGTTCCGTGATCTTCTTGACGCGGGCCGCCGGGATCTCGACCAGGCCCCACTTTGATTTCACGGCGATGCCGTGAAATATGTCTTCTCTCTCGTCCCCGAGCAGGGATTCGGCTGAGCCGATCTCAGTGCCGTCTGCCGAGACGACGAGTGCTCGATATGGCATCGCGGTCCACGCAATCTGCGGTTCGTCTTCAAACATTCTTCTACCAGTATCCTCCGAGCCGCTGGGTGGATTCAGCGCGTCGCAACGTCAGGACGCTGGGCTGACCGCACGAACTATCGCTGACAGGACCACAACGAAAAGCACCGCTGCGCCGCACGCCGCAGTGCCGAAGAGAAATACGTGCGACGCAACCCAGCCGAAGGCGCGAGGAAATTCACGATGCGCCTCCTTCACACTGATCGGATCGCGTCGAACGTCGACCGGTCTCTTTGTCGCCGATACAAGTTGATCGATGGCGTCGCCGCTCCAGTACTCTGGGTGCAGAGTCAGGAGCCGGCGTCCATGAACGCCAAGAAGGAAAACGGCGCGTTCGGGACGCTCCCCCGCGTACACGATTGCCATGTCTACCACGCGATCCACATCGCGAGGCGACCAGGTCCGGCTGCGGCGGAGCAGGTCTCGGTAGCCAAACCGGTCAACGCCGATCAGCAGACGGGCGTTGGCTGCATAAAGCCAGAGACCGGCCAGGCCGCCAATCCCGCCGACGAGGAATGCAACCGCCCACACAAGCGCCATGAAGGGCCAACTCGCAACGGGTCCGTGGGTGAAGATGAACCAAAGCGCAACGGCACCAAATAACAGAGGGGTAGCCATTGCAGCCATGAGCAAGCTGACGTGTTTCTGGTTCGGGGAGAGGGCTTGGATCTCCACTTCTGCGGCAGCTTAGCGATCTGAAACAGCAGATCAGCGATTGGAGCGCACCTCGTGGGAGAGCTGCCCTCGCGGTAGCCATGCGTGACTCGAACAAAGCGTTGGTCGGGGAGGCGGGATTTGAACCCGCGACCCCCTGGCCCCCAGCCAGGTGCGCTTCCGAGCTACGCCACTCCCCGACGAGAGGTAATCCTAACGACGCTCCGGCAGCACGAGATTATCCGCGTGCGCCGTATGCGACCAGGCTCCGATGCGTCTGAGTAAAGCCCGCTTCGCGCAGGGCGCTCTTCAGCGGCGAATCCATCGCCGGCGCGCCATCAACCTTCTGCAGCTCGACACGGCCCGCGTTGGTGGCGATCTCGATCAGCGCCTGCAGGTGGGCAAGCTGAACCTCGCCGTTCGTGAGCAGCGACCGGCCGCCACGCTCCAGGAACAGGACCAGCCGGCCCTCGTCCAGGACGCAGTACGCGCCGGCTGCGCGGCTCATCCGGCCATCGGATTCCGGCCACGGCAGGACGGTTCCATAGGCATTCGCCGGGTCGGTCGCGGCAAGCGCGACGATGCCCCCAGTCTTTTCCAGAGGTGCGCCCTGCGCGCGCCCGGCGTCGCGCAGCGAGCGCAGCCGGTCGACCGCGCCAGGCAGGGCGAACTGTGAGCCGCCCAGGCCTTCGACGAAATAGCCGCGCCGGATCCTGCCCGATTCCTCCATCGCCCGCAGCACCGGGTAGAGGCTCGCGAAGCCTCCCGGCCAGCCCTCGCCGATGACCGCATCGCGCGTCAACACGCCGTGGCGCTGGAGCAGCACCCCGGCCTCGGCATGCAGTCTCTCGGTGGCGTTGGCACCCGAGCCGAGCAGGTCGGCCACCAGTGACCACCGTCCAGCCGCGCGTGGCTGGGTGAGTCGCGGAAGCCGCGGCTTGCGGGCGGGCCGCCGGGCCAGCGGTCCGAGCAGTCGAAGCGGAGCAAAGGTGTCGTTGGTCACCTCGCCCGACCACACCAGGTCCCACAGCGCGTCCAGCATCACGTCTTCGTCGCCGCCTCCACACGCGTTGTAGACGTCGCGAAAAAAGCTGGCGCCGCGGGCGCCGAGGTGCTCACGAATCCGTACGTGGATGTCTGTCTGTGGCGGATTCGACGGGGGCGGTACGAGTCTCGGCGCCTCGCCGCGGAGATACAGCGCGACGCGGCCATCGCTGGTCGCCAGGGAGCCCCGACCGACCCACACGACCTCACCCATCGAGACCAGCTCGTCGAGCAGCCGCGGCGTGTAGCCCGACACCCGAGACGCGACCACGTCCCGCTCGATCACGCTGGCCGGGAGGGCGAGGGCCTGAAGCTGGAACACAACCTCCATGAGGCGGTCCACGCCTCCGGCGCGCACCCCGACTCCATGCCACGCGGGCAGGAATCGCGCGAGCGCGTCGGGAGCGACCGACTCGACCTCGCGTCGCAGCGCGGCCAGCGACCGCCGCCGCAGCGTGCGGAGCACGTCGGGGTGGCAGTACTCGCGACCTTCCGCGGCCTTGCGGAACTCACCGGCGAGCACCTCTCCGCGCGCAGCCAGGCGGTTGAGCGCCTCCTCGAGGGCGTGGGCCGCAACCACCCAGCGCCTTGCCGGGTCGGCCGTGACAAAAGGCACGTGGGTACGCGCGTATCGGCGGAGCAGCGACTCCAGCGGTGCATCGCCCGCTTCGAGGAAGACGTCGGGTAGGCCCACCGGAAGGCTCGCCCCGAGCGCCTCGCGGTACCGGCCTGCATCTTCGGCGGCGATCCAGCGTGCTTCGCCCGCGAGCCTGATGGCGACCGCCCGCCTGTCCTTCTCCAGTGCGCGGAGCCAGTCCTCGCCGATTCCCCGCGCCCGAGCCTCCGCATCGCTCAGGTCGCCCAATCGCGCCAGCAGGTCGTGCGCCTCGTCGGCGTCGCGTGGAAACCGTTCCGGCAGCAGGCCCTGCAGCTCGAGCTCGACGGCGGCGATGGCCTCCGGGTCGAGGAGCTCGCGCAGGTCCTCGCTCCCGAGCAACTCTGCCAGGAGGTCGCGGTCGAGAGTAAGCGCCTGGGCCCTGCGCTCGGCGAGCGGCTGGTCGCCCTCGTACATGAACTCCGCGACGTATGAGAAGAGGATCGATGAGGCAAACGGCGATGCGCGCTCGGTGTCGACGGCAACCACGCGGATCTCGCGCGAGCGGATCGAGCGCAGGAGCGAAGCCAGGGCCGGCATGTCGAAGTGGTCGCTCATCACCTCGCGCCATGTCTCGGCGAGGATGGGGAAATCCGGGTACTGGCCGGCCACCTGCAGCAGCCCGGCGCTCCGCATGCGCTGCTGCCACAGCGGCGTGCGCTGGCCCGGGCGGCGCTTGGGCAGCAGGAGCGAGCGCGCCGCGTTCTCTCTGAATCGGGCCGCGAACAACGCCGAGGCCGGAAGCTGTGTCGACACGAGTGCCTGGACTTCCTCCGGGTCGAGGATCAGCATCTCGAGCGCAGGCGGCGACTCGACCTCGGGCAGGTGCAGGGCGATGCCGTCATCGGTCCACAGGGCGCGCGCGTCAACACCGAGGTGTTCGCGCAGGTGCGCCTCGAGGGCCAGCGCCAGCGGCGCGTGGACACGACCGCCGAACGGGGTGTGCAGGCAGACGCGCCAGTCCCCAACCTCGTCGCGGAACCTCTCGACCACCAACGTCCGGTCGTCCGGCACCGCGCCGGTCG
>VBGE01000072.1 GCA_005880345.1 Chloroflexota bacterium
CGCCGCCCATTGCGGCCGTGGCTCCCAAAGCGGAGTCCGAACAGCTACGCCTGTTGTAAGTCCGGAACGCCTCCTCTACATCCCGCTGGGCGGCCTCGGCGAGGTCGGGATCAGCATGTGGGCGCTCGAGTGGCAGGGCAAGATCCTGGTCATCGACGCGGGGCTCATGTTTCCGCAGGAGGACATGCTCGGGATCGATCTCGTGCTCCCCGACATCTCCTACCTGCTCCATCGTGAGCGCGAGGTGGTCGGCATCATCCTCACGCACGGCCACGAAGACCACATCGGCGGCCTGCCGTTTGCGCTCAAGAGGCTGAACGCTCCCGTCTACGGGACTCGCCTGACCCTCGGCCTGGTCAAGCCGAAGCTTCGAGAGCACCGCATCCTGCGCGAGGCAGACCTGCGCGAGGTCAGGCTCGGCGATTCGGTCCAGCTCGGGCCATTCCGTGTGGAGACGATCGCCGTATGCCACTCCATCCCGGATGCGGTCGGCCTCGCCATCGACACACCTGTCGGGCGCGTCGTCTACACGAGCGACTTCAAGCTCGACCCGGCCCCACCCGACGGCCTGCCCACCGACATGGATCGCTTTCGCAAGATCGGCGACGCCGGCGTGCTGCTCCTGCTCAGCGATTCGACCAACGCCGAGCGACAGGGCCGCTCTGGGTCCGAGCGGGACCTGCACGCCCCATTCGAGAAGATCTTCAGCGAGGCCCCGGGCCGCATCGTCGTCGCCAACTTCGCGTCCAACATTCACCGCATCCAGCACCTCGTGCGCATGGCGGCGCAGTTCGATCGCCGGGTCGTGGTGGTCGGTCGCAGCCTGCAGCAGAACTTCAAGACCGCGCGCGAGCTCGGTTTTCTCAAAGTGCCAGATGGGCTCACGATCCCCCTCGCCGATTACGAGCGGATTCCACCGTCGAAACTGCTCCTCCTGACCGCGGGCAGCCAGGGCGAGCCGATGTCGGCGTTGACACGCTTCGCCGCGCAGCGGCATCCGTTCATCAACGTGCACAGGGACGACTGGGTGGTCATCTCCGCGCGGCCGATTCCTGGCAACGAGCGGATGGTGCACCAGACGGTCAACAACCTGTACCGCCACGGCGCCCGGGTGTTCTACTCCGAGGTCGGCAACGTCCACGTCACGGGGCACGCGCAGCGCGATGAGCTGCGCGAGATGCTCGACGCGGTGCGGCCGCGCTTCTTCATCCCCGTGCACGGCGAGTACCGGCAGCTGTTCCTGCACTCTGAGCTGGCTCACGAAGCCGGCCTGGCCAAGGACCACATCGCAGTGGTCGAGGACGGGGAGACCATGGAGCTGACCTCCGACTCCATGACGCATGGCGAGAAGGTCGGCACCGGTCTCGTCTACGTGGACGGGTTGGGAGTGGGGGACGTCGAGCAGGTCGTGCTGCGCGATCGACGTCACCTCGCCGAGGACGGGATCCTGGTGGTCACGCTGGCGGTGGACCGGGACACGGGCACAGTGCGCGCCGGCCCGGAGCTCGTCTCGCGTGGAGTGATCGAGCCCGAGCTGTCGACGCGTTTGATGGCCGACGCGCGGGCGGCGGCGCTGGAGAGCATCTCGCGCGTCACCGAGCCGCACCCAGACCTCACAGTGCTGCAAGAGGCGATCCACGACGCGGTTTCGCGCACCGTCTACAAGCAGACCCGCCGCCGCCCTATGGTGATCCCTGTCGTGACGGAGATATGAAACTGCCGCCGTTGGCGCTGATCGCGCCGAGCCTGTGCCCGCGCTGCGACCAGCCGGCCATGGTGATGAACCATTCTTCGGAGGAGATCCGCTGCGCCCACTGCGGGCTGCAGCTGCATCAGTGCGCGAACTGCCGAGGCGTGGCGGGGCCGTTCGATCGCTACTGCGGGTTCTGCGGGCACGAGCTGGTGCAGGGCGAGAAGCGCCCGCTGTGGTGGAGGCTCTGGTTCCTGGCGGCACTGCTGCCGGTCGCGCTGGGTCTCGCCTACGGCATCGCGCAAGCGCAGGTGCACCACTAATTCCGTGACTGCTGCGTTCGCCCCTCTCCCCTGATCCCTCTCCCCTGAGGGGAGAGGGGGCCTATGCCTCACCGATTGAGGCGTTGGCCGCACTCCACGCAGAAGCTGTGACGGCCCAGGTTGTGATGCCCGCAAGACGGACACACCAGCCGGCGAGGCGGATCGGACTGTAGCCAACGCTCGTTCTCGCGGCGGTACCACATGCCATCCTCGGGTCCCAGCATCCAACGCCGGCCCTCGCTGTCGAGCACGGCAAGGTCGCGCACCGCGACGCGAAAGGCGCGCGGCTGGAGATTTCCCACGCGCCGCTCCTCGACGAGATACTTGAAGCGAATCTCGGCTTCGGCGAAGGGATCGACTGCCACGCGGGAGAGTATGGGGCCCGCGATTAGGTAGAATCCAGTCGGCTCTAGGGCCCGCAGCATGCGTCGCACCACACCCCGAAGCTCGAGTCGATCCGGCGCCCGCCGCGCTTCCTCATCCCGTTCCAAGCGGAGCAAGCGCGCCGCGCGCCCGCGCCTGAGCACGCGTCAGGTTCGTGAAATCTTTGGTGTCCTGCTCATGCTCACGGCCTTGCTCGGCGTGCTCGCCGTCGCGAGCCACGCGGGCTCGATCCTGCTCGGCATCCGCGACGGCATGCTCACGGCGTTCGGCACGGCATGGTTGGTGCCGGTCGCGGCGGCAATCGCAGTGAGCGCCTACCTGCTTTGGCCGAAAGCGCCGCGGCCTCGGGGTGTCGATGTGGTTGCGGGAACCGTGGCCGTCATCTCGCTGGTCGGACTGTTCGGCCTGGCGGCAAATGCCGGCGGGTGGGTAGGAGATGGCGTGGATCGGGCGCTCATCGCTCTCGTGACACCGGTCGGCGCCTGGGCGCTGCTCATCGGCGGCCTCGTGATCGGGCTCATCGTCACGATCCACTTCAGCCCCGGCGCGCTTCTCGTCTCGACCATTGGCGCCGTCCGCACGGCGAATGCCGAACGCGTGAGGCTGCGTGACCTGGTTGCCGCGCCTTCGGGCGAGAAGACAAGGCCGAGCAAGGCCGGTCCCGCAACCTCGGATCACCTCACGCGATCTGCCGCCAGCTTCGCCACCGCGCCCGCGACCAGGGAACGGGCCCTGTGGGACGTCGACGAGCCGGACGATGCGGAGGAGGCCCCGCCACCGCGCGAGCGCGACGAGGAGGAGCCCGAGACCGAGCGAAAACACGCGCCGGCGGCCGCTGCGCCCGTCATGCGCGTCGTCGCCGAGCCCGAGGACGACGTCCCGGAGATCGAATGGAAGCTGCCCTCCATCACACTCCTCGACACCGTCACCGCGCGTCGTGAGCGGATGGCCGACGAGATCAAGCGCAACGTCAAGATCATCGAGAGCACCTTGCAGACATTCGGCGTCGAGTGCAAGGTCGTGGGGGTCAACCCTGGGCCGGCCGTCACGCAGTTCGAGGTCCAGCCTGGGCCGGGGGTCCAGGTCAAACGCATCACCGCGCTGCAGAATGACCTGTCGCTTGCCCTCGCCGCGGCGCCGCTGCGCATCGAAGCGCCCATCCCCGGCAAGTCGGCCGTCGGCATCGAGGTGCCGAACAAATCGGCCAGCCTCGTCACGATCCGCGAGGTCATCGAGACGGCCGCCTTCCGCGAGGGAACCAACCTGCTCGCGCTGGGCCTCGGCAATGATGTTTCGGGCCAGTCGATCGTCGCTGACCTCACACGCATGCCGCACCTGCTCATCGCGGGCGCGACCGGGCAGGGCAAGAGCGTGTGCATCAACGCGCTCATCACGAGCCTGCTCTTCCAGGTCACGCCCGACCATCTTCGCCTGCTGCTCATCGACCCCAAGCGCGTCGAGCTCACCGGGTACAACGGCCTGCCGCACCTGGCGCTGCCCGTGCTCGTCGAATCGCACCAGGCTGCGGCCGCCCTGCGATGGGCAGTGGCCGAGATGGACCGCCGCTACAAGCTCTTCTCCTCGGAGGGCGTGCGCAACATCGCGAGCTACAACGAAAAGGCATTGCTGAAGTCCGCTCGGACGCTGCCCTACATCGTCATCGTCATCGATGAGCTGGCGGACCTCATGATGGTCGCCGCCGGCGAGATCGAGGAGCTGATCTGCCGGATCGCGCAGCTCGCGCGCGCCGTCGGCATCCACCTGATCATCGCCACGCAGCGTCCATCGACCGACATCATCACCGGCCTGATCAAGGCCAACATCCCGTCGCGCATCGCATTTGCGGTCGGATCGCAGGTCGACAGCCGTGTGATCCTCGACGGGTCAGGCGCTGAGAAGCTGTTGGGCCGGGGCGACATGCTCTACCAGCCCGTCGATGCCGGCAAACCGACGCGCATCCAGGGCGCCTTCGTGAGCGACCCGGAGGTGGAGGGCGTGGTCAACTTCTGGAAGTCGCAGGGACCGCCTCGATATATGGAAGAGATCCTCGAGGAATGGTCCAGCGCAAGTTCAACGTCGGGTATTCGCGCGCAGGCCGAATCGTCGACCAGCTCGCGGAACACCGGGTGATCGGCGGCTATCAGGGCTCGAAGTCGCGCGAGGTGCTGATGACGCTGCCCGACGTCGACGAGCTGCTGGAGCGCCTCGGCCTCGAATGACCTGGGCATAACGATCGACCGGCAGGACCTCGGACCGATGGGGGTCGGCGTCGCGACGCGCGAGCTCTCGTCGCAAACTTCACCCTAAGGCGATGAACGTACCGAACGCGCTGACGATCAGCCGGCTCGCGGCCATCCCCGTTTTGATGGCGCTCCTGCTGCTGCGCTTCCCCGGCCACGACCAGGTGGCAGCCGCGCTGTTCATCGTGTTCTCCCTCACCGATACGCTCGACGGCCAGCTCGCGCGGCGTAGAGGGATGGTCAGCGACCTCGGCAGGTTCCTCGACCCGCTCGCCGACAAGCTCTTCGTCCTCGCCGTCCTGATCGTCCTCGTCCAGGAGGGCCTGGTCGCGGCGTGGGTGGTGGTGGTGATCTTTTCCCGCGAGCTGATCATCACGATCTTGAGATCCGTCGCGGCGAGCCAGGGCCGCATCATCGCCGCGGCGCCGCTCGGCAAGACCAAGACGGTGACGCAGATGAGCGCGGTGACGCTGCTCATCCTGCAGCGCCCGTATCCCGAGCTCACCTTGATCGCGGGTCTGGCGGTCGCCATCGCCGTGGCGTTCACGCTGTGGAGCGGGATCGACTACCTGTGGCGCTTCCGCTACCTCCTCGGCCCGTTTGACACATCACGCACCAGGGTCGCCAGCGGCGGCGCTCCCGAGGTGTCATTGGCCGCGGAGCTCGCCGACGTCCTGATGCCGAAGGGCTTCACAGTCGC
>VBGE01000073.1 GCA_005880345.1 Chloroflexota bacterium
CGGGAACGATGGTCAGGTTGTTGTCGAACTTGTAGAGACCGGTGAAGACCTCTGCCAGGAACGTGATGTCGACTGCAGCGTCGACGTGCGCCGGGTCCAGGCTCGTGACGTCGTTCTGCATGCTGAACCGCAGCGTCTGGTCCGCGGCCAGGTTCTCAGAACTTGTCGACGGTCCTGGGCCGCAGGCTGCGACCACAAAGAGTGCCCCAAGCCCTACGGCAAGGGAACGGAACAACGGGATTCGCGTCATACCACCTCCTACGAAACACGGCTTCGAGGAGGGCGCACCTAGACTTCCGCCTTCCCCGAAAATCCATCGCCCTCTTCCCGGTTGCCCGGGGCGAGAGTGCGCCGGCGACGGACGTTCGCCACCTTGCGGTGGCCCGCTACTCCATGCTCAGTTTTGAACTTTGCTTCACCGAAGTCAAGTTTCGGGGCCAAATGGGGTCCCCGTGAACTCAGTGCTTGACGATCCGGACGCCCGTCCAGGGGTTGTCGTAGACCGCATTGCCCCCCGCTCCTCGCACATAAGAATGGACGAGGTACTGCTGGACGCCGTACAAAAGGCCCCCGTAGGCGGCGTCCGTGACCAGGGTAAACCCGGCCACCCTGTAGGTCGGATCGGCGATCGCGGGGGGCGAGCCGTCGGCCCTGGCCACGGCCTCGTCGAAGCTGGGGTTGCCGTAGCAAGACCCGGACGAGGTCGCCCCCGTCACGAACAGGTAATCGAACCAGTTCTGCGGGTGGTCGTAATCCGCGGTCCAGCTCTGCCGGAACATGGGGTAGGCGCAGGAGCCGTTGCGCTCCTCGAAGAAGGTGACACGGTCCATCTCGGTGCAGCCGACGGTCACGCCCAGGTTCTTCTTCCACTGAGCCGCCAGGTTCTCGCACACGGCCTTGTTGAAGGGGTTCGTGTCATAGGTGTAGGTCAGGCCTTTCACTCTCGAACCGTTGGGGTCCCACGCCTGGTACTCGGCCTTCGCCTTCAGCGCGTCGAACTTGGCGTTCCTGTCCACACCGTCGCCGAGGTAGCCCGTCAGGCCCTTGCTGATCACACCGCCCGCAGCAGCGAGGCAGGTTGTCTTCTGGTTGCAGACGGCGGCGGCCAGCGCTTGCCGGTCGATCGCGGTGGCGAAGGCGTGGCGGCCGGGGCGGCCCGCGTCGATGCCGGCGAACGGGCCCGCGCGGAAGTTGAACCCGACCCAGAACGAGGTCCCCGCCGGCACCAGGGTCAGCTGGCTCTTGAGCTTGGGATCGGTCGTGTAGCGCGTCGCCGCGTCGGGCGACAGCGGCTGGCGGCCGTAGCCGATCAAGGTGAAGACGCCGGCCTCGTACTGGGCAATTTGTGCCGATGCGTCCGCGACGACCTCGACATGCACGTGGGTCAGGGAGCCGGTCTTCCCGCCGAACCAGCCCGCCACAGGTTCGAAGTCCATCGACTGCCCGGCCTTGCGCGCAGTCATGTGGAACGGGCCGCTGCCGACCAGGGTGTCCGGCCTGGTGAACCACAAGGCCTCGCCCGCGGCGGTGATCACCTTCTGGTCGACGACCCAGAAGGGCGGCAGCGAGGTCAGGACTGTGAAATACCCGGCTCGCTTGACGAGGGTCACGTTCAGCGTGTAGTCGTCGACCTTGACCACCCCGCTCATCTGGGATGACTTGCCCGAGGCGACGTCGCCATACCCGGCGACGATGTCGAAAAGCCCGGCGTAATCGCCCTGCTTGGCGACCGTGCGGTTCCACGAGTAGATGAAGTCCGCGGCCGTGATCGGGTCGCCGTTGGAGAACCGCGCGTCGTTCCGGAGATGAAAGGTATAGGTGAGGCCGTCGCCCGAGATGGTGGGCTGCCCGGCCGCCAGGTCGGGCACCTCGTGCAGGTTCGCGTCGAATCTGTAGAGGCCGGAGAACACGTTGCGCAGGATGTCCACGTCTGCGCCGGTCGAGATCAGCGCCGGGTCGAGATCGGCCACGTCCTGCGCGATCGGGAAGCTGAGAGTCTGGTCGGACGCCGGCGGTTCGGGGGATGGCGCGGGGTTGCCGCCCTGCTGGCAGGCCGACAGCAGCACCGCGGCGACCAGGATCAGGCCGGACGTCCGCACCCGGGGAAGGCTACAGCCGCACCGCCGATGGGTGCCCGACGATTAGTTCCCGGCTTTACGTTTCAGATACAGATGCAATTTCGGGAGATGCGGGGAAGAGGGGGCTCTGGCCCGCCCGTCTGGTTCGGCTCGGCGACCGCGCTGGCGATCGGGTTCCCGATCCTGCTCTGGGGAATTCTCGCCTCGGGCACGCTCCCCCTGACCTGGTTCGTGCCTGCGTGCGACGCTGCCGCCATCGTCAGCATGCTGGTCGTCACCCTCCTGGGCTCGCTCGACGCCGAGCTGCGCCGCAACCGCCGCTCCCTGCCCATCGTCTTCGTCGCCGCCGCCACGGCGGTGATGTGGGCCGGTCATTTTGCGGTTTTTCCGGGCGACATCCCCGCCCTGCAGGGCCAGCGCTTCAACCAGGCCACGGCGATGCTGTTTCTCTCGATCAACTTGCTGACGCCGCTCATGCTGTCGGCCGCCCTGGTCGTCCGAGGTGGGGAGCTGTCGAACCCCCGCCGGTATATCGTCGCCGTCAACGTGGCCGGCGCTTTGCTGGGCGCGCTGGTCATCGCGTTCGCCGTGGTCGTGGGGCCGAACCTCCAGACCGTCTCACCGCAGGGCGAGTTCTACGCGGTCGACGCCGTCGTGGGAGTGGGCGGCATCATCCCTGCCGTGGTTGGCTTGCTTGTCTATTCCTTTGGACTGCATGGCGACGAGCGCATCGCCGGCGGCGTGCTCGCTGCGCTCACGTTCACCGCGTTGAACTCCATCTCCCTCCTTTACCTTCACCTGCGCTACACGCCGCCCTGGTACGCGGACCACGTGCTCGCGTTCCTGCCGTTCGCCGCGCTGGTGGCCGGACAGCTGTGGCTGTACACGGGGTCGGTCGTGGCCGAGCGCGAAGCCGGCGCCGAGCTGGCGTCTGCCTCCGAGCGCCGGCGCATCGGGCTGGACGTCGCCAAGGCGATGGCGAGGGAGACCGATCCGATGCCCGTGGTCGACCGCCTGCTCACGGGCGTGCTCGAGGCGTTGGATGCAGACCGCGTGACGATGCTGCGTCTGGTGCCGGATGGCTACGTGGTCGAACGCAGCGTGGACCGCGAGGGCCGGCCCGCCAGCGTCGGGACGACGCATCCGCTGGACTCGGTGCGGTCAGGCGATCGGGCCGTCGTTGCTGAGGCAGTCGCGCAGAAGCGGTCGATCATTCTCGGCAGCTACCGCGTCATCGGGCTCGACTCGAAACCGGATGAAGAACATGCCGGGGTAATGCAGAGCATCGTCATGCCGTTGGTGCGCGGCGGGGTCGTGGAAAGCATCCTCATCGTCGGGCGGCGCGTCGACCGCCCTTTCGCGCAGAGCGACGTCGACCAGCTGGAAGAGCTCGGGGCCATCGCGGCGCTCCTCATTCGCAACACGCGCCTGCTCGCCGAGGCGGAATCCAGCAGCCGCGCCAAGAGCAGTTTCATCAACCTGGCCGCCCATGAGCTCGGCACGCCGATTTCTGTGTTGCGCGGCTACACCGAGATGCTGGCTGACGAGTCGCTCGGTCCCATCACGCGGGAGCAGCGTGGGCCCATGGACGTGATCCGCAACACGTCGGCTGATCTGGCTGAGAAGGTCGACCAGCTGTTGATCGCGTCGCGTCTCGATACGGCGCATGTCATGCCCACGCCAGACACCAATCCGAACGCCGACCTCGTGGACGTCGTCCATGACGCGATCACCCGCGCCGAAGGCCGCGCCGGCCTGATCCATGCGAATCTCACGGCCGAGCTGCCGGAGCGTCCGATGTGGGTCGCCGGTTCGAGGCGCGACCTCGGCATCATCCTCGACAACCTGATCAACAACGCGATGACTTACAGCCATCCGCCCGCGCGAGTCGCCGTCGAGGTGATGGACGATGAGTCGCCCGAGGTGCGCGTGAAGGACGAAGGCATCGGTGTCCCCGACCCCGATCGCGAGCGAATCTTCGAGCAGTTCTATCGCGTCGACAACGTGGACTTCGGTTACCCGTCGGGCACCGGCTTGGGGCTGTACATCAGCCGGCGCCTTGCCGAGAAGTGCGGCGGACACCTGGTCCTGGAGAGGTCGGATCGCCACGGCAGCGTCTTCACGCTGCGCCTCCGGCGTGCAAAAGCCTAAATTCGTATCCGCGCCGGCGTAGCTCAGCTTGGTTAGAGCAGCGGTCTTTTAAGCCGAGAGTCCGGGGTTCGAATCCCCGCGCCGGCACTAGTTTTGGATTCGAAAGCAACGCCCCGTGATTTCGCTCACCCAGACGCCGATCCAGTGCTCGCGCGATCCTGGCGCCAGCGGCCGGACTGGCCAGAACCGCATGCGGCCCGTTGGCGCACCGCGAGGCTCGCGTGCGCGACGTCTGGCAGCGTACTGGTGATAGCTGCGCTCGGACATTTGTCCGCACGGGACCAGAACGCGAGTGTGTCTGGGAACGAAGCAGCATCTTGGTCATCCGTGCCGACGATCTCGAGCACGGAAACTGGCTTCGATGGGGCGCAACCGATTCTGGGGGGACTCTCGAGGGGAGCAGCGACCGGCACAATTCCCTCGAGGTGGCTCGCGAGCGCGCACCCAAGCGCCTGCACCAAATACCCTCCATTCGAAATTCCAGTGGCTGTGACCCTCGACGTATCGAGGCTGTAGCGTGGCCCTACGGAATCCAGCAGTGCGCTGATGAAGGCAACGTCGTCGACCCCAGCGTTGTGGGCCGGCGTGGACGCCCCGCCTGGTACGGACCAACTCCTGGAATAACCCTGAGGAAAAAGGACTGCGAAACCGTGCGCGTCGGCGACGCCAGACAAATGGGTGACACTGCTCATCTGGTCGGCGGTCATGGGCCAGCCATGCAATGCAAGTACAACCGGGGTGGGGGTTAGACGCGTCGAGGCCGGCGGCAGATGCAGCAAATAGGTTCGTTCGAGGTTGCCCGCCTGGATCGAGCCTGACACGTCAGTTCCGGCTGGTACCGAAGGCGTGATCAGATTCGGGCGCTGACTAGAAGCCGATCCCGGCTGCCCGCCGCAGCCAACCACAGCGAGCACGATAAGGATGGCCGGTGCTACGAGTCGCGGCCAGTGCGTGCTCATGGGCGACCTCGCCCAGAGTATAGAAAGGGGGGCGGGTCTCACTGCGTTAAGTCAAAGGCCCGAGGTTGACGATTCGTGCGGCATTGGCGTTTGACCACGTGGGCGAGTTTCATTTCGAATTCGTCGTGCATCCAATCCCGTTTCCACAACAAGTCGCTGGTATGTGTCCTCGCGTGGTGGCTGCGGTGGACTCGAGCCGCTAACTCCGGGTAAGGAGAATCGCCCGACGGGGCGTTGTTGGGGGCGGGCCTCTCCAGGTGCCGCCATTCACCAGCGACACAGGCTTCCTTGGGTATCAACGCTTCCAACGCCGACCTCGGGATCATCATCCTGATGACGCTGCTGACGGTAGCGCTCGCGCTCGTACCCCTGATCCCGATCCTGCGCGACATCCCACGCTGGGTGCCGATCCATCGACTGATCTGGCGCGGGTACTACGCGCCGAAGGCTCGCGAATAGTGCGGGTGCGCCGTCAGCCGTTCGTCTCGGTGCGCAGGACGACCAGGAGAGCGATCCCGGCCAGGAGCACGAGCCCGTACAGGACCAGAAAGGCGCCGGAGAAGAGGCCGAGCGCGACCCAGTCGCCGCGGTCAGGGTTGCCGGCGCCTCGCCTGCGGCCCACCATTGAC
>VBGE01000074.1 GCA_005880345.1 Chloroflexota bacterium
AGGGGGGCCCAGGTCGAGTTGAACGAGTTGGTGCCGACAGGGAACGTCTTTGCCTTGCCCGCCGCACTGGAGCGGCTGGCCGCGGCTGACTCGACGCTGAGCGGCGTGTCACCCGCCGTGATGTCGTCGATGAACGCGCTGTCCAGGGCCGCCAGGCGCGCGGCATCTTCCTCGGAGCTGGCCGGATATGGCGTGCCCGGGATGTAGACCGGGTTGTCGCCGTTGGGGGCCGGAACCGTTACCGCGGTGCCCGGCACCGTGCCCAGCGCAATGATCGAAAACGACAAAACGAGGACGCTGAATAAGCGCCCCACACCCTTCCTCATGTTTTTCCCCTCGTTCACGAAATTACAGACTTGTTGCTCGACGTCAACGTGCAGAGGCCACGCGGAGCAGATCCCAGGACTCCCAACCCCAACTCCACTCCAGCGGCTTAGCGCTTGAAAATCGGCGGCCGTGTCTACTGCCGCCTTCGCAGGTCGCAATACTCTGGCAGCGGCCAGAAGCGAAAGTCAAGCAAGATACGTGTGAAGTTCCAAACTTCACGTTTGCGGCGGCTCCCGGGCGGTGGCTAACGTAGGTTGGAGCCTTGTCCATCAACCAGAGCGCGGCCTGGCGGACGCTGATCACCGCGGTCCATCCGCATCCCTCGGTCAAGATCAACCACGGCGCGACGTTCCTCGTCACCGACCAGGCCGGCAGCGTGCCTCTTGGCTCGGCGGGGGAGTACGGCCTCTATTCGGCCGACACCCGCTTTGTCTCGCGCCACGAGCTCCGGCTGAACGGCAGGCGGCCGGACTCCGTCGCATCGGTGCGGATCTCGTTCCGCCACGCCCGGTGGCACATGATCGCGGACAGCATCGCGGGGCCTGGCGGCGACATGCGCGAAGCTCGGGTCGCGGTCACGGTCGACCGGCTCATCTCCCTGCAGCAGATGCACGAGGACCTCGTCCTGGAGACCTACGCCAGGGCGCCGGTGACCGTCCTGCTCGAGGTTGCGCTGGAGAGCGACTTTGCCGACCTGTTCGAGGTGCGGTACAAGTCCTGGCAGCGTCGCGCCGATCTCAACACGTGGTGGCTGGGCCCGAACAGCCTCGAATCGCGCTACCAGAACGCCGACTTCGTCCGGCGCTGCCTCATCCGGGCGCCGAACCGGACGAAGGGGATCACGTACGCGAACGGCGCGCTGCGCATCCCGGCGGACCTCGTCCCGGGCGAGAAATGGAAGATCTGCCTGCAGTACGACCTGCTGACATCGGACGACGACATGCCGAAGCTCGCGGAGCGCTGTCCGTTCGAGCAAGGCGAGGTCGATCCCCTGACCCAGGCCCGGGCCTGGCAGGTGTCGGTTTCGCAGATCGAGCCCGCGGACATCCGGCTGCAGTTCGCCTACGAGCGCGCGATCGAAGACCTCGCCGCGCTGCGCCTGCACGAGCAGGAGACTTCCTCCCACCGCTGGATGCCCGCGGCCGGGCTCCCGTGGTTCATGGCGCTGTTCGGCAGGGACTCTCTGATCGCGTCGATCCAGGCGCTGGTGGCCCAACCGGCGGTCGCGCTCGGCACGCTCGAAAACCTGGCGCGCTGGCAGTCGGACGTGGACGACCCCGAACGCGACGCCGAGCCAGGCAAGATCCCCCACGAGCTGCGGGTGGGGGAGTGGGCTCATTTCGGCCTGATCCCCCACCGCCCTTACTACGGCACGGCCGACGCCACTCCTTTATATCTGTTGCTCCTCGCGGAGCACTTTCGCTGGCACGGCGACGCCGGCGCCCTTGGGCCGTTCCGCCAGGCGGCCGTGCGGTGCCTCGAGTGGATCGACCGTCATGGCGACCGCGACGGCGACGGTTTCCAGGAGTACGCGCCGAGGACCCCGCGCGGCTACCGCAACCAGGGCTGGCGCGACGCTCACGACGGAGTCATGGACGAGACCGGCGCCTTTCCCGAGCCGCCGATAGGAACATGCGAGATGCAGGCCTACGTCTATGGCGCGAAGATGAACATGGCGCCGCTGTTCGAGGCGTGGGGCGATGCGGCGACGGCGACCAGGTTGCGCCGCGAGGCGTTCGAGCTGCGGCGGAAGTTCAACGACACCTTCTGGGTCGACGGCCAGCTGGCGTTCGTGCTCGACGGGCGCAAGCGCCCGGTCAGGACTGTCACGTCGAACCCTGGCCACTGCCTGTGGATGGGCATCCTGCTACCAGCGCGGGTCGGTGTGGCCCCATGACAGCGTCATCGCCGCGGCGGGCCTGCGGCGCTACGGGTTGGCTGAAGAAGCCTGGACCGTCCTGGACGGCCTGCTCGCAGCGGTCATGTGCTTCGAGGACATCCAGATGCCCGAGCTGTTCGCCGGCCTGCCCCGCGGCGAGTTCGCGGTGCCCGTGCCGTACCGCATGGCGAACGTGCCGCAGGCGTGGGCCGCCGGCAGCGTGCTGCAGATGGTGCGCGTGCTGCTCGGCCTCGAGCCCGACGTGCCCAACTCGCGCATCTACCTCGACCCCGCCCTCCCCGCCTGGTGCTCCCGCCTGCGCCTGAGCAACATTCGGCTCGGCCCCCACCAGGTGCGGATCTCGGTCGAGCGCAAGCCGGATGGCCGCCATGCCGTCGACGCCGACGCGCCCGGACTCGAGATCGTGCGGGGCGTGCCGCCCTGGCGGGAGCTCGCCGCGGATTGAGTAACTCTCCGCAGCAAAACGTTCCTGCCTGAATTCGCGCCCCGGCGGTTCTATCTCATGTGGTGCCCCGGCGGATAGCCTTCATCGTCAGCCCCTGGTATGCAGTGCCTCCGAGCGGGTATGGGGGCATCGAGCTCATGGTCTACAACCTCTCGCGCGAGCTCTCGCGTCGCGGCCACCAGGTCACGGTGATCGGCCGGCAGGGCTCCCAGGGACCGTACGAGACGCTGGCCATTGCGCCGGAAAGCTGGTCCCGGCAGCTGGGCACGCGCGACCAGATTCCTCGCATGGACCTCTTCATCTATCGCGCGTACGAGATCATGCGAAGGAGGGCCTTCGACGTCATCCACGACCATTCCGGGCCGGCGGGCATCCTCGTCGCGGCGACATCGAAGCTGCAGACGCCGATAGTGGCCACCCTGCATGGGTCGCTGACCGAAGCTGAGGGCGACTTCCTGGCGGCGGTCGACCGCGACGTCAACCTGGTGGCCATCAGCCGGGCGCAGCAGTCGATGGTCGCGGGGGTCGAGTGGCGGGGTGTGGTCTACAACGCGGTCGACCCTGCCGCGTTCACCCCGGTCACCAAGCGCGAGGAGAAGCAGGGCTACATCGTCGAGCTGGCGCGCATCTCACCCGAGAAGGGCCAGCACATCGCCATCGAGATGGCCAAACGGCTCAACGTGCTGCTCGTCCTGGCGGGCAAGGTCGACCCCGAGGTGCGCAAGTACTTCGAAGAGAAGGTGAAGCCGAACCTCAACGGCCAGATCACGTGGAAGGAAAACGTGCGCGGCAAGGAGAAGGCGGAGCTTCTGGCGCGGGCCAAAGCGCTGGTGTTTCCCATCCAGTGGGAGGAGCCCTTCGGGCTGGCCATGGTCGAGGCGATGATGAGCGGCACGCCGGTCATCGCGATGTCGCGCGGCGCCGCACCAGAGTTGGTTGAGCCGGGCGTCACCGGGTGGCTGGCCGAGGACGTGGACGGGATGGTCGAGGCCTACAAGAGGATCGACGAGATCGACCCGAAGAAGTGCGTCGAGGTCGCCGTCAAACGGTTCGGCCCAGCGCAGATGGCGGACGGCTATGAGGCCGTTTACGACCGCGCCATGCAGTTCGCGACCTACAGCGAACCGATCAGCTAAGAACCACTCCAGCCGGCAGCGGGCCAGGCTTCACCCTGGTCCCCTCGATCGTGAAGTCCACGCGCTTGCCCGCGAAATGCAGCCCGCGCACCTCGACGCGCTTCCACAAAGGAGTCGGCACCGGTGATACGCGCAGGGTGTTTCGCGCAGGGTCGGCCTCCAGGCCGAGGATCGACGACACGCAGGTGAACATCGCCGCGGCCGACCACAGCTGGGGCGTGCAGGTGTTCCAGTACTCACGGGGCGTCTCGTCCGGCTCGCGCGCGTCGCCGCAGAAAAGCTCTGGCGGGCGGTGCAGGGGAAACTCGATGGCCGCCTCGATCAGCGCGCGGGCGGCCCGCTCCGCAGGCACGGCAAACCCGTACTGTCGCATCCCCGCAATCGCGAGCGCGGTGTCGAACGGCCACACCGATCCGTTGTGATAGCTGGACGGGTCGTAGTTGACCGCGCGCGCGGACAGCGTCCGGATGCCCCATCCGGTGAACATCTCCGACGACATCAGGCGGCCCGCGACATGCGCCGCCTTCGTGCTGTCGACCACCCTCATCCACAGGGCGTGTCCCGGGTTGGACGTGACGGCTTGCACCTGGCGCTTGTGCCCGTCGAGCGCCTGGGCGAAGAACTTCGCCTTCGGCATCCAGAAGTCGCGGTTGAACTGCCTCTTCAGGGTCGCCGCTCGCTCCTTCAGCTCCGGCTTGCGGCGGGCCATGCCCGCCAGGCCGTGATAGAGGTACGCCTGCACCTCGCACAAGGCCGCCGGGCGGAGCGCATCGCTGCCGTCGGTGTTGGTCAGCGAGTCGTCCGAATCCTTCCAGCCCTGGTTGCGGGCGCGGCCGCCACGGTATTCGACGAACCCGTCGCCGTCTGAGTCCCCGTAGTCGGTGCACCACGCTAGCGCCGGCGCAGCCGCGGGCCACAGCTCGTCGGCGAGGTCGTGGTCGTGCGTCCAGCGCTCGGTCTCGGCGAGCGCGCACAGGAACAGCGGCGTGGCGTCGACCGTCCCGTAGAGGATGCGCGGCCAGAAGCCTCCTTCCACGGCCTCGCCCGAGCGAACCTCGTGCAGGATCTTGCCGGGCTCCTCGTCGCTTGGCACGTCCACGCGCCGGCCCTGGTGATCGCCCAGGTAGCGCAGGACGCCGCGCGCAAGCTCCGGGTTGACGTGGAGAAGGAGGATGGAGGTGATCAGGCTGTCGCGGCCGAACGGCACCGCGTACCAGGGAAGCCCCGCGGTGGGGAAGATGCCGGTGGCGTAACGGTTCGTGAGGAGCCTGACGTCGGCGATCGCCTGGTCGAGGACCGCGTTGACCGCCGGGTTGTCGGTCCTGATGGACATGCACTCGTCCGCCCACGTCCTGTACACGTCGTGGGCGGCGGCATGGCCGGCGTCGAAGTCAGGCGTCGCGTCACCGACGTCGAGGGACATGGAGAAGCTCTCGCCGGGCTTGAGGCGGACCTGATGCTTGAGCCCTTCCGGGAAGGCGGCCACGTTGGTGACCAGGCCGTTCCGAGAGAAGCGGACCCCCTCCACCGTCCTGGCCGCCGGCGCGGGCTCCGGATGGGCGAGCTCGCGCACCGCGCCCCGGATGCCGAGCATGGCCGCGAAGTCGGCCGCGACCTCGATCTCCAGCACCGCGTCGGCAACGGCAGAGCCGCGGTTGGTCAGTGTGATCCGCTCGTGCAGGCCCTCATCGACGAATCGCTCGCGCAGGAGCTGCAGCGCGCCGGACTCGAGCTCGAAGGTGGCCGAGCTCTCGTCGTTCTCCCACCTGACCGGCCTTGGTTCGAGCCCATCGATCAGCAAACGCAGTCCCGACAGCACGCGGGTGTCCTCCGACCACAGGCCGTCGCCGAGGAACTCGCCGGGGCGAATCGAACCGTCGCGCGCTGAGACGACAAAGAAGCGATCTCGCTTGAGCATCACGCGCTCGGAGATCAGCTGGCCGGCCGAGATCATCGGCCCGACAGCTTGCGTTAAGAGGAGCTAGTTAGCGCCTGTCAACGCGGAAGTTTTCGGCGACGTTTCAAAGGCAGGCCGTGTACCCACCCCATAGTTGGTCCACTCGTTGCGCGACAGGAGCTCGACCGCGATCGCCTCCAGGTCGCGCACCCGCTGGTTGGCGCGGATGGCCTCCCGGATCGAAAGGATGCCCACCGCCGGGTGTCGCTTCTCGATCACGTGGCGGAGCATGTTCAGGTGCGCGTTGTCGGGCACGCCCGGCTCGCGGATCCGCCGCACCGCGGCCCGGACGGTGGCCTGCGTGCCGTCGATGGCCTCGCCCTTGCCGAAGTCGAACTTGTAGCTCGGGCTGCGGCCGGCGGCTCGCTTCTCGCCGCTGAGCTTGATCCACTTCGCGTTCTCCGCTCCCTTGCCGACGTCGATCACGAGGCGCACGTCACGCCCCAGGTGGGGGAAGGTCGCGTTCATCCGGGCGTAGCTCTCGCGCGACCCGGTGAGGCCTTCGTGCCGGCCGATCAGGAGCGGCGACTCTGGATCGAGCTTGATGCGATCGATCGGGGTCAGCAGGGAGATGATGGCGAACGCGTGGGGGATGAGGTCGGCGATGACGCCGATGTCGGCGGCCGCGCCCGTCAGCGGCTGGTCCTCGAGGATCTCGATCCGGATCTCCTCCACGCTGTCGAGGAAGTTGCGCAGCGTGCGTTCCTCGGTCAGCAGCATCGCGAGCAGCCGCACCTCGAGCTTGAAGTAATAGTGGTCCGCGGCAACGATCTCGACGCCGCCGGGCGCGGTGTCCAGGAACTTGCGGTACTCGTCCGGCGGCGAGCCGAGCGGCTTCTCGATCAGGACCACGTCGCTCAGCTCGTAGTAGCGCTGCAAGGTCGCGAGGTGCGTTGCCGCCGGGGTAGCGATGTAGGTGATGACGTACGACGAAGACTCGAGCTCCCGCTCGAGCTGGTCGTAGGCCGGCGAGCCGTGGCTGTCCCAGTAGAAGGTGTCGCCGTGGGTGCGCACCTCCTCCTCCTTGACGCCAAGGCGGTCGCGCGCGCCGGGTGAGTCCTGCTCGACGACATGCGTTCGGAAGTTGAAGAACTGCTTGAGCGTCAGCAGGTG
>VBGE01000234.1 GCA_005880345.1 Chloroflexota bacterium
TCGCGCGCATTGTCCGTGCCCATGGTCTGCCCGCCCAGGCGCAGCATCGCCGCCTCGAACGAAAGCCTCGTGCGCGTGGACGGCTCGTAGAAAAGGGCCGCCATCACCTGTCCGGCGAGCCGACCCATGAACCGGTGGGGCTCGCGCTTGATCTCTTCCGAGCGCGCGAACAGCTCTTCGAGCAGAGATCGAGAGAACTGTTGACTCTCGACGACGTGTCGGAGTCGTGACGAGACGGCCATGAAAAAATCTCCTTCCCTGGCTCGCAGGCCAGGACTTAAAGGCGAGCTCGACCTTGAGTTTAACGTAACTTAGGCAGGCGATGAACAAGCGCCCTGGCCAGGT
Organism: Chloroflexota bacterium; assembly: GCA_005880345.1. GTDB lineage: Bacteria > Chloroflexota > Dormibacteria > Dormibacterales > Dormibacteraceae > 40CM-4-65-16. The sequence goes on from VBGE01000234.1 coordinate 346, forward strand.
TGACGTGATCACCGAGGTGGGCTACTGCCCCTCGTGTGGGCGAACCCGCAACCTCCGCCGCGAGGAGCATCACCTGGGCGCGCTCGTGCGCGCGATCGTCACGTGCGAGACGTGCCACCGCACCCTGTCGAGCTCGATCGGGGTCGCGTCGGGCGAGCAGGCTCCGGCTGAAGCCGAAACCGCGCCGGCGCAGGGAGAAGCGCCTGCCGCCAAAAAGCCCGCTCGCAGAGAGCCGGCCAAGGCCGCACCCAAAAAGCCCGCGGTGGCGGCCAAGAAGTCCGCCCCCAAGAAGTCCGCCCCCAAGAAGGCCGCGCCCAAGAAGACGGCGGCCAAGAAACCCGCGAGTCGCGGCAAGGCCGCGCCGACGGCAACGAGGAAAGTCACCAGGACAAAGTGACGGACCCGGCAGTCAGGGTCGATCGCCTCGAAAAGCAGCTCGGTCCGAACAAGGTGCTGCGCGGCATCTCCTTCGAGGCGCAGTCCGGCCAGATCTTCGGCCTCCTCGGCCCCAACGGCGCGGGCAAGACGACGACCCTTCGCATCATCTGCACGCTGCTCGCGCCTGACGCCGGAGCGGTCGAGGTCCTTGGCTTCGACACGCGCACAGCGCCGCAGGAGGTGCGGCGAAGAGTGGGCGTCGTGACGGCTGAGATCGGCGTCTATCCGCGCCTTTCCGCGCGCGAGAACATCCAGTACTTTGCCGAGCTGAGCGGCGTGATGGACGGAAAGGTCCGCCAGCGTGTCGAAGCCGTGATCGACCGTCTCGACATGGGCTCCTTTGCGAACCAGCGGGCAGAAAGCCTTTCGTCGGGCCAGAAGCAGAAGGTCGCGATCGCCCGCGCGATCGTGCACGACCCTCCGGTCCTGATGTTCGACGAGCCGACGTCCAACCTCGACGTGCTGGCGTCGCGCGAGATCCGCGAGTTCATGGTCGAATCGAAAGAGCGCGGCAAGTGCGTCATCTTCTCGACGCACGTGCTGTACGACGCCGAGCGTCTCTGCGACCGCGTGACCATCATCCACCAGGGCCGTGTCGTGGTCAGTGGCTCGACCACGGAGGTGCGCGGCACACACCATGACCTCGAGGATGCGTTTCTCGCGCAGGTCGAGGGCGCTCCGGCATGAGCGCCATCCGCATCGTCCTCAAGAAAGAGCTGCTCGAGATCCTGCGCGACCGCCGCACGCTGATCGCCATCGCGCTCGCCACCCTGGCCACGCCGGCCGTGCTGTTCGTGATCTCGCAGGTGTCGGCGAAGACGGCCACGCAGGCGTACACGATCGGCTACTCCGGCCAGATCCCGGCCGGCCTCGACGTTCTGTTCAACGCCACCGGCCTGAAGCTGGAGCAAGTCGACGACCCGGCAGAGGCTGCCAAGCAGCAGGTCGACCTGGGCGTCTTGTTCACCACCTCAGCTGTCGAGGAGTACTACGACCCCACGCGGCAGAGCGCACAGATCGCCGACGTGCGACTGCAGGAGGTGCTCAGCCAGTACGACGCGGCGCGGATCGCGGCCACGCTGCAGCAGAGGGGAATCGATCCCTCGTCGGTGCTCAATCCGCTGCCCCTGAACCAGCATCCCCTCAGCTCGCCGATCAAGGCGGCGGGCAACTCGTTCCTCAGCTTCTTCCTGCCCTACATCCTGATCACGATGAGCCTGACCGGCGGCCTGTCGGCGGCGCTCGACACGTCCGCCGGGGAGCGCGAACGCAGGACGCTGGAGAGCCTGCTCCTGACGCCGGTACCGCGCGGCCAGGTCCTGGTGGGCAAGATCCTGGCCGTCTCCTTGATCAGCCTCACCGCCGCGCTTGCCGCCATCGCCTCGATGCTGATCGCGTTGAGCCAGATCCATTTCGGGGGGAGCGCGGGCGCTTTCCAGGTCGAGCTGAGTCCGTTGGCGTCAGGCGTGATGATCTGGCTTGCCGTCCTGCTCGCGGTGTCGTTCAGCTCCGTGACCATCGCGCTCGGGACGCTGGCTCGCAACTTCCGACAGGGCCAGGCCTACGCCACGCCGCTTTACTTCATCACGATCTTTCCGGCGTCGATCATCCTGTTCATCCCCGACTTCAACCCAAACCTGGCCATCTACCTCATCCCGATCCTGAACGCGGTGCTCGTGCTGCGGGACGCGATCGTCCACGGCGCGGTCGCCTGGGACGCCCTGGCGGTGACCACACTGAGCCTCGTCGCGACCGGCGGCCTGTGCTTCTACGCGGCGCTCCGCCTGTTCACGCGAGAAGCGCTATTGGTGCGCTCGTAACCGTCCCCCGGTGGCAAACTGTTATTGGTAGCGATGAGCCGCGCGGTAGAGCTGAGGGATCTGCGGAGCCTGGACCGGCCGAGCCTGTACGGGATCTTCGCCCCGCTGGACCCCGAAGAGCGCCTGCCGCGGGAGCTGATCATCGAGGGCCGGCGCCACCGGCTGGTCGGACGCCCAGAGGTCGCCGCCGCCTTGTGGCTGCCCACGCTGTGGGTGATCCTTTTCGCCACGGGCTGGCTGTCCGCCGGCACGATGTTGGTGTTCGGGGTCATCACCCTGGCCTTCATCGGTTTCTGCTTCCTCGCCTGGTACCGCGACCGGCACTGATCAGCCAGCGCGCGATCTCGGCATGCGCCGGCGCAGCGCCTTCGCCCACAGACCACGCCACGCTTTGGGCGACGCACCATAAGCGGGCGCGCTCGCGATCCAGCCCCAGGGCCGAGGTCAGGTAGTCGAGGCGCCGCAACACACTGCGCCGGTCGTGGCCGAACCCGCCAGACCGGATGATGGGCGCCAGGCCAAACTCGCGCTCGCCAACCAGAGGCTTGGGGTCGATGACCAACCAGGGCTCGCGCTGCGCCGAGAGCACGTTGGCGCCGTGCAGGTCCTGGTGCAGCAGAACCTGCTCGCCCTGTGTCGACGGCAGCGCCGCCAACGCGTCCAGCGCGGCATCGACCAGGCTCGCCTCGAACGGGCGACCGGCACGCTCCCACCTGCTGCGCAGGTTCGACGCCCAGCGAGACGACTCCTCGTGCAGCGAATTGAAGGGCGGCGCGCCGGTAGGTATCCAGAGCCGGGGCAGCAACCGAACCAGGACCTGCAGCGCGACACCCTCTCCGGCGTCCGCCAGCGGCGTGCCTGGGACGCAGCGTTCGAGCAGCAACGCGTGCCGTGCCGGATCCTCGGCGAGCAGCTTGATCGCGCCGGCGCCGTCCCAGAGCCGGAGGGCCGCAGCCTCGTGCTCATTCTCCCTGTCGGGAAACTGAACCTTCAGCACCGCGCCTGATCCGTCGGGGAGCTGGGCCGGCACCGCCAGGGAGGTGAACGCGTACGGGTACGGTCTCTCGAGTCGCAGGTTCCATTGCTGAGCGCATTGCTCGACCAGCCTCGGCACCTCGCGCAGCCAGGCCCGCCCCCGCTCGGAACCTTCCAACCAGGCAAGCCCGGACGGCAGGCTCTCAGACCAATCCATGTCCCTGACCAGCGTATAAACGTCACATGACCGAAGCAGTGATCGTCGCCTACGGCCGCTCGCCCATCGGACGGGCGCGAAAGGGTTCTCTCGTCGACGTCCGGCCCGACGACCTCGCATCGCACGTGGTGAACAAGGTGCTGGACAAGGTGCCCGAGCTCGACGCGACGACCATCGAAGATCTCATCTGCGGCTGCGGTCTGCCCGGCGGAGAGCAGGGTCACAACATCGGGCGCGTGATTTCGATCCTCAGCCGGCTCGACG
>VBGE01000235.1 GCA_005880345.1 Chloroflexota bacterium
AGACGAGCGCAGCGCGGCGGTCGACGGCGAGGTCGCGGCCTTTGCGGCTCTCGTAGTTGGTATAGAAAAGGAAGAGGCCGTTGTGCAGGCCCTTGAAGAGGACCATGCGCGCCGACGGTCCTTCTTCCCCCGCGGTCGCCAGAGTCATCGCATCCGGCTGCGGCGCGCCCGCCGCTTTCGCCTCGTCGTACCAACGCTGGAAGAGCGGCCACGGCTCGCGAGGCGCCTCCTCCTCCAGAAGCGGCATCAGCTCGCGGGTTCTTGCGGCACGTACTTCTTCAGCTGCTCCAGGGCCGCACGCTGGAGCCGCGACACGTGCATCTGGCTGATGCCCAGCCGCCGCGCGATCTCCGACTGGGACATCTGCTCGTAAAACCTCATGGCCATGATCGCGCGCTCGCGAGGCGTCAGGTGCTCCATCGCGCGGTTGAGCAGGTCGCGCATCTCGACACGCTCGAGCTCAGGGTCCGCGCCGCCAATCTGCTCCGCGACCGAGCGCTGGTCCTGGCCGTCGCCGCTGGAGATGGGTTGGTCGAGTGACACCGGGACGTAGGCCGGGCCCATCTCCATCGCTTCCGTCACGTCGTCGGGAGTAACGCCCAGCCTGTCGGCGAGCTCCCCCACGGTCGGCTCGCGATTGAGCTCGTTCTTCATCTGCTCGTTGACCCGCACCACCGACTGGTGGAGCTCCTGCAGCCGGCGTGGGAAACGGATGGCCGTGCCCTTGTCCCGGAAATAGCGCTTGATCTCCCCGGCCACGGTCAGCGTGGCGAAGGTCGTGAACTCGTACCCCAGATCTGGGTCGAAGCGCTCGATCGCCTTGATCAGCCCGAGGTAGCCGACCTGGACGATGTCCTCGAGGGGCTCGCCTCGGTTCTGAAACTTGCGCGCGAGAAAGTAGACGAAGTCGTGGTAGGAGTCGACCAGCTGGGCGCGGATGCGGTCACGCTCGGCAGGGTCAGTGGTTTCCTTGTAGCGGCGGTGCAGCGCCCGCAGCTCCTCGCGCGGAAGCCGCGTGGATGACCCCACTAATACAGTCTCCGCCGGACGGGCTTCAGCCTGCCAGGTGCTTGACCATGCGGAACCGCACGTGCCCGGTGCGCGGTTCGACGACCGGTCGAAAGTCGTCGACGAAGCAGCGGATCATCTCGTAGGCGAGGCGCTGCAGCTCAGGGTCGATCGGCGTCACCGCCTTGGATGCGGGCATCGGCAGTGCCGCCGCACCTGTCGGAATCACGTCGACGTCGACGACGAGCGCGCGGTCGGTCGCGAAGTAGGTCAGCTTCAAGTCCGCGTGCGTGCCCAGGTCTTCCGCCGAAGCGATGGCACTGTCACACGCCTGCGTGAGCGCGATCGCGAGCTCGTCCAGGTCCATCAGGCTCAGACCGAGCTGGCCGCCCAGCGTGGTGGCAACGCGCTTTGCCACAGGAATGAATGCCGGCGTGGCGGGGATTTTCAGCTCGGCGAGGTTGCGTTTCGCCACTACTCTTCCAGGTTGGTCGACTGCTGCATCTTGCGAGCAGCCGTCGCCTCCAGCTCTTCCCGCTTGCGCTTCGCCGCGGCGACGCCGTCCTGGATCGCCTTGCCCACCGGGTGGTTGGGGTCGCCGACCGCCTCACGCGCGCGCTGCGCCGCGGCGCGGGCACGCTGGACGGGCTCACTGCCGCTCAGCTCGATCGTCTTGCTGCGGAGGCTGTCGATCTGGTCGCGACCAGGCCCCGACGCGACGTACGCCCCGACCGCCGCTCCGATGAGACCGCCGAGGATGAACCAGCCAAAACCGCCGCCGCCACCGCCGCCACCGTTGTTCTCGCCAGCCATCGCGTTCCTAACCTCCTGTTACCGAGCGAACAAGGCTCTGCGCCGCCACCCTCGCGCCATGCACTGCCGAGCTGACGCCGCGCCCGACTGCCGCCAGCCCACGACCGCTCGTCTTGAGGCCGACATTGACCTGAGCGGTGATGTCGTTGACGTTCTCGATCGACTGTCGCACCTCGGGCAGCGTCTCTTTCATCTCCTCGTTCGTCGTGTCGA
>VBGE01000236.1 GCA_005880345.1 Chloroflexota bacterium
ACCCTGAGCCAGGATCAAACTCTCCGTCCAAAACGGAGGACCCAGAGCGTTCGCCCTGAGTCTTCTCAGACTCTCAGAGTCTTTCCCACTCTTCAGTTGTCAAGGTGCTGGCTCCTTCGAGCCGGACAGTTTGTTTGCCCTCGTTTAGGGCGCACGAAACCTGTTCGGAGGAGGAACCTGCGAATGATACCCGCGTTCAGGTCGAGATTGCAAGGCAGCCTGTAAAGGAGGTCTAGAAGGCGCGACGCCCGGCCATGGCCTTGGCCAGGGTCAGCTCGTCCGCGTATTCGAGGTCGCCCCCCACCGGCAGGCCGTGGGCCGGCCGGGTCACCGTGGCGCCGAGCGGCATCAGCGCCCGCTGCAGGTACAGCGCCGTGGCCTCCCCTTCGATGTCCGCGTCGGTGGCGACGATGACCTCGGCGATCGCCTCGTCCCTGACCCGGTCGAGCAGCTGCTGGACGTGGATCTGCTCAGGCCCGATGCCGTCGATCGGCGAGATCACCCCATGGAGCACGAAGTACAGGCCGCTGAACTCCGACGTGCGCTCGATCGCCAGGACGTCGAACGCCGACTCGACCACGCACAGCACCGACGGGTCCCGCCGCGGCGACGCGCAGATCGCGCAGAGCGGACCTTCCGCGATGTTGTAGCAGCGCTCGCAGTAACCGATCCGCGCCTTCACGTCTTCGATCGCCTGGGCCAGCGAATCCGCTCGCACCCGATCCACCCGCAGGAGATGGAACGCCAGGCGCTGCGCGGTCTTCGGGCCGATGCCGGGGAGTCGGGAGAGCTCCTGGATCAGCCGCTCCAGCGGTTCAGGAAGTTGTGGCATGCAGACTCAGACCAGGCCGGGCGGAAGTCCCAAACCGGCCGCGACCGATTGCATCTTTGCCGAGGCCATTTCTTTCGACTTCTCCATCGCCTCGTTGACGGCCGCCACGATCAAGTCCTGCAGCATCTCGGGATCGCCTGCCGCTTCGGGGTCGATGCGCACGGAGACGAGCTTTTGCGCGCCGGTGGCGACGACCGTGACCGCGCCGCCGCCCGCACTCGCCTCCACCGTTTCTGACTCGAGCTCCTTCTGCACCTTGTTCATGCGATCCTGCATCTGCTGGACCTGGCGCATCATCTTGAGCGGGTCCTTCACTCCGACACCTCCTTCACCCTCGTCACGCGACCGTCGAAACGTTTCACGATCTCGCGCACGAAGGGATCATCTTCCGGGCTCGCCGAGCGCGGACCCGGTTTCGACGTTTCGGTGTCGCGGAGCCGGTAGTCGATCTTCACGTCGTCACCCAACCACGCACGCACGTGTGGCATGAGCTGCGCGGATTGCTCTTGTGCTTTCTTGTGATGGAAGCCGTAGCGAAACCACAACACAAGCATCGATCCATCGACCTCGGGCTGCGCATCGAGATAAGCAGCCCGCACGGTGCGATTCAATTTCTCGAGCACCTCCGACCACCCCGTCACAGGCGCAGGGACAGCAGGCCTCAACTCCTCCCCACCTTGTGCGGAGGTGGCGCGAAGCGCCGGAGGGGCCGCGGCTCCGCGTGACGCCGCACCTCGCCATCGAGATGCAGCAGCGCATCGAGCACGGCCGACAATCGCCGCGCCGCGACCTGGTCGCGCTTGGTCAAAGCGGCGACGAGACGGTCGCGACAACCCTCCATCAACCCGCGCACGACCTGGCGGAGCTCTCCACCCGCCGCGTAAATCCGATTGAGCTCATCGAGCGCCGAAGCCGCCTCGCCACCCAGCACGTGATCCAGCAACGAATCGAGCACTCGCGGGTCCGCGATGCCCAACAGCGACCGCGCCCCGTCGAGACTGATCGGACCCGAGGCAAGCGGCACCAGCTGGTCCAGCAAACCGACCGCGTCGCGCATCGAACCCTGCGCCGTGCGCGCGATCAACAGCATCGCGTCCGGATCGACCTTCACGCTTTCGGCAGCGGCGATGTGCGCCAGCCGCGAGACGATCTGCTCCTCCGAGTGCCGGCGAAACACGAACTGCTGGCACCGCCCGATCACGGTCAGCGGAATCTTCTGCGCATCGGTGGTGCACAGCACGAACACCACATGCCCCGGCGGCTCCTCCAGCGTCTTCAACAACGCGTTGAACGCCGGCTCGGTCAGCATGTGCGCCTCGTCGATGATGTAGACCTTGAACGGCCCCAGCGCGGGCGAAAGGTTCACCTTCTCGCGCAGGTCGCGAATCTCATCGATGCCGCGGTTCGAGGCGGCGTCGATCTCGATCAGGTCCAGCGCCGACCCCGCGGTCATCTCGACGCACGACTGGCACTTGTTGCACGGCTCCGCTGAAGTGCGAGCGCGGCCCGTGCAGTACCAGGTCCGCGAACGTCTGCGACCGGTACTTGCGGTAGAGGGATTGGTACTCAGGCATCAAATTTCAAGACAGAAAGTGGTCGCGCACCCTCGCGTCGATCGAAGACCCCCAGCTCGCACCACGGTTCGCGGCTCGGGCCAGGATGGCTACGGCACCCCCGAGAGCTCTCCTTACCGCTGCTTCCTTCCGGACCTGACGGGGTTCGGAGACCCGGGCTGCGCAGGTCCCGACCTTTCAACGCCGTTTGCCGCGGCCAGTTCTGAGAACCCAGACCTCAGCGATGGAATTCGGTCCGGCTAAGGCGGATTGCCGGTTCAGGGTACCGCCAGCACCCCACTTAGCGCGACCGACAGCAAGTTTACCCGGCCTTTATCCCTACGACCGACGAACTGGCCGGCCGGCGCAAGGCGAACGCCAGGTGCACATACGTCGCGACCGTGGCGATCGGAATGACCACCTCCGCCGCATTCAGAACCCCGCTCGCGTCCTGGTTCAAGGCGCGAAACAGGCACACGCCGCCGATCAACACCAGGATCAACGTCGTCGAGATCTGGCCCGTCACAGTGTGCCGCAGCTCCGGCCGCCGGCCCAGCGCCAGCAGCACCCCGCCCGCCGCCGCGGGCAGCAGGTAACGCGCGATCACGACCAGGGCCAGCCACAGCGGGATGAAGCCTCCGACCACCAACCCGGTGCACAGCGCGCCCATGAAGATGCCGTCGACCACCGGATCGAGGGCGCCTCCCAGCTGCGAGGGATGCGCAAACCGCCGCGCCACCGTCCCGTCTACCAGGTCACTCAGGCCTCCCACCGCGACCACCACCGCGAGCAGCCCGAAGCGGCCCGTGGTCGCGTAGTAGAAAGCCGGCGAGGCGAGATAAGCCCGCGCGAGCGTCACCTGGTTCGCCGCGCCAGGGACATACGATCCCGCGACCACGACCAGCATCAGCCACGCGATCAGGCCCAGCGGCGGCAGGTCGATCGAGAGCCACGCCAGGATGGCCACGATGTAGACGGCACTGCCGATGACGCCGCTCCGCTGCAACCGCATGACGCATCAGTGTGGCGAAGGCGAAGCCGACGATGCCGGCGACGGCGACGGAACCGGCGGCACGTACGGCTTCTCCCCCGGGTACGGGTTGGCGCCGCACGGATACCGCGGCTCCCCCACTCCCTTCAGAAAGATCTCTGGATAACCGCCACTCGTCACGTAACCTCCGTCGTACGCGCATACCTGACGCGTGACCACGCCCGCGGGCTGCGCCCACATGGCCGGCCACGGGTGCGACGAGTAGTACTCCTCGACGAACGGCTTCCACACCGAGATGCCCACGTTCTCTCCGAACAACACCCCGGTCGGGCACTGCCAGCCTGATGCCGCAAAGCTCGTCGCGAGATACGCGTATCCCGAGTTGCACGTCGCCCCCGAATCGATGTGCATCAGGGACGCGGCCACGGCGATGTCCGGCGTGTAGCCGACGAAGATCGACCCTGTGTAGGCCTCAGTGGTGCCCGACTTGCCCGCCACGGGTCGAGCGCCGAGCGCGCCCAGGTACAGCTTCACCGGCCCGCGCAGGAGGTCCGTCACCAGGTAGCCCAGGTCCGGGCTGATCACCGGCACCCGGCCGGCTGCCGCGTCGAACGCCTCCAGCACCGCACCCGCCGGATCGGTGACGCGCAGCACCGCGTGCGGCGAGACTCGATATCCGCCATTGTCGAACGCCGAATACGCGGCGAGGTGCTCGGCCATCGACATGGCATCCGGACCCAATGTGGTCGCCACACCCTCAGCGCTCTGGATCGGAGCCGTCACGCCCAGGTTGTGCATGAACGACACCACGCGATCGCCGCCTTCCTTTGAATATGTCCACAGTGCCGGCAGGTTGCGCGACTCGGCGAGCGCGGTGCGGAGCGTGATGTAGCCCTCGTGCTTGCCGTCCCAGTCGCTGAACGAATGACCGCCGATCGTCCCGGTCTGGTCGTTCAGCAAAGAGGCGGGCGTGACGATCCCCGCCTGCAGCGCCGCGCCGTACGTGTAGACCTTGAAGGACGAACCCACGCCCCGCCAACCCAACGGGTCCATCCCCGTGAGGTTGATCTGGCCACGAATCGCCGCATTGTCGTAGTCGGCGCTGCCGACCATCGCGAGGACCTCGCCGTCCGCGGGGTTCATGACCAGCATCGCGCCCGTGTTGACGCCGCGCTTCGCGTACGTCGCGACGCCGGACTTCACCCACCTGTCCGCCGACGCCTGCAGGTGCAGGTCGAGCGTCGTCGTGATGGTCAGCCCGCCCTCGTACAGCGCCTGCTCGCCGTAGCGCTGCTTGATATAGGACGCGATGTAGTCGACGAAGTGCGCGGTCAGCGGGCTGCGCGCACCGGGCATCGCCTTGCGCGCCGCGATCATGCGCGCCACCAGGTCGCCCGCGTAGATCTTGTCCGCCTCGCGGCTCGAGAGGTCGCCCACCGCGACCATCCCGTCCAGCACGTCTCGCCAGCGCGACTTCACGGCCGTGAGCTCGTCCGGCGTCCCGAACACGTCGTAGTCGCTCGGCGCCTGCGGCAAGCCGGCGAGAAACGACGCCTGCGCCACCGTGAGGTCCGACGCGTGCACGTGGAAGTACGTCTCCGCCGCGGCCTCCGCCCCGTACGCGCCGTTGCCGTAGTTGATCGTGTTCAGGTAAAGCTCGAGGATCTGCTGCTTCGAGTAGCGCCGCTCCATCTCCTCGGCCAGCAGCAGCTCGCGGAACTTGCGGCTGATGGTGCGGCTCTGCGCCTCGGTGGTGTCGAGCACGTCGTTCTTCACGACCTGCTCGGTGATGGTCGAGCCGCCGAGCGTCGACGACTGGTGCGTGAGGTCGTACCCGACGGCGATCGCGAGGCGCCTGTAGTCGACACCCGAATTCGTGTAGAAAGTCCGGTCCTCGGTGTCGATCGTCGCCTTCTGGAGGTTGAGGCTGATCTTGCTCAACGGCACGACCGTCCGGTTCTCGTGGTACAGCGCCTCGATCAGGCTGCCGTTGCGATCGAGGATGCGCGTCGTCTGGCTGAGGTTTGCGGTCTGGATTGCGTCGATCGACGGCAGGTCGCCGGCGAAGTAATCGACGATGCCGATCGTCGCCCCCGTGCCCACCAGCGCCGTCGCCGAGACGACGATCAGTGCGAGCAGCGAGAACCGGAGCAGTCCGTGCTGCGACTTCCGTTTCTTGACGGCGCGACGCGCTCGGGTACGTGACCGAGCCCGTCTCTTGTGAGCGGCCGTGGCGGGACCTCCAGGACGGTTGCTAAGACGTGTGCTGCGTTCGGTGGCCCGGAGTGTACCGGAGAAGTCCCCTCTCCCCTTCAGGGGAGAGGGTCAGGGAGAGGGGCGTGGAAGAAGAAACTCCCCTACCTCAGCCCCAGCGCTTCCGCCCCCTGGTTGGCCAGCCCGAAGATCGGAAACCCGAACACTCCGTACGCCGCGACGACGACGCAGACGCCGGCAGCGCGTACGCCGCCCCCCTTCGCGCCTCCTCGATCGGGCTCTGCATAAAAAGGACGCGCAAGGTGCCGACCGCCGCGATCAGGCTCAGCACGGCGCCGAGCGCCCCCAGCCCGATCAGCCAGTAGTTCTGGCTCTGCGCCAGCGCAGCGGCCACCGCCAGCTCGCCGAAGAACCCCGCCAGCGGCGGCGCCCCCGCCAGCGACAGCATGGCCAGCGCCAGGCCGGCGGCGCGCACCGGGCGCACCGCGCCAAATCCCTGGATCGCCGGCTCACCGCCTTCTGCGCGCCCCAGCACCGCCGGCCCGCACGTGGCCGCGACGGCGAACGCGCCGAGGAGGAACAGCGACCCCGCGATGCCCGCGCGGTAATGCGTCGACAAGCCCGCGGCGATCCATCCCGCCTGGCCCACCGCCAGGTACGCCATGCGCGGGCGTGGCGAGCGCGCCGCGACCGCGGCCGCGCCGCCGCCCACCATCGCGAGCGCCGCGACCACCTGCGCGTAAGGCGCATAGACCGCCGGGATCGGCAACAGCGCCGCGGCCAGCTTGATCGCCACGACCGCCGCCGCCACCGCGACAAAGCCGATGACCAGCCCCGCGCCCAGAGGCGACGCGCCCAGGCCGATCGGCACGGCGCCGACGTGGAACGGGGCGACGCTCGACCGCACCGCCAGGCCGCTGAGCAGAAGCAGCACCGGGATCGCGATCACGACCGTCGGCTCCTTGCCCGCCAGCGAGGCGCGGATCGCGCTCAGGTCCGCGTTGCCCGTCGTCGCATACAGGAACGCAAGCCCGACCAGCACCAGCGCGCTCGCGATGCCTCCGACGACCAGCAGCCGCAGCGCCAGGTCGGGCCGGCGCAGCGAGACCAGCACCACGGCTGAGACAGCCGCCAGCTCGAGCCCGGCCCACAGGCCCAGCACGTCCGCCGACGACGCCGCCACCATCGCGCCGAACGCGGCAAGCAGGGGCATCGCCAGGCCGAAGTGCAGCGAATCCTCCGCTGTCCAGTCGGCAGCAGCCAGCGCGACCAGCGCGGTCAGCAAAGCGGCGGCCTTGACGAACAGCGCGAACCTGTCCTGCACCACCGCGCCGCCGAGGTAGGTCCCGAGCGTCGCGCCTGCCCACAGCTCGATGCCCAGCGCCACCAGGACGACAACCGCCGTCGCCTGCGGCAGGTACAGGCGCGCCGCGCGCGACAGCCACCCGAAGCGCCCCAGCATCATCACGCCCACCGCCGTCGCGACGACCAGCGCTTCCGGGACCCAAACCGCGTATCTCATCGCGGCGCTACGTCCCCGGCGTCGGCGCCGCGTACGGCGACGACATGTCGGACAGGCCGGCGGCCATCTGGTTGATCAGGCCGGGGTCGAACAGCGGGAAGTCCGTGCCGGGGATCTTCGGACCGCCAGGGAAAAGTCCGACCCACAGCAGCCCGCCCGCCAGCAGGCCGAGATACCACGTCTCGCCCAGCGAGGCGTCGGAGACGCCCGGCGCGTCCGGGTTCGGCGCGCCGAACAGCACACGCCGCAGCAGGACCGCGAGCGCGACACCAACCACGGCCAGTCCCGCGGCGACCGCGAAGGCCCCTATGGGTTGGTTCTTGAAAGCACCGAAGAACGTCATCACCTCGGCCGAGTACGACGCGAGGATCGGCACGCCCAGCAGCGCGAACGCGGCCAGGGTCATGAGCCATGCCAGGTTCGGCATGCGAGGCGCCAGCCCGCTCAGAACCAGGGTGCTCCTCGTCTGCGCGCGCTCGGCCAGGGTCGTGGACACGCCCGCGATGAGCGCCGCCGCCAGGCCGCCGGTGAACAGGCTCAGCACGCTGCCCGCGATGCCCAGCGGCGACACGGCCGCGAAACCCAGCACCGTGATGCCCCCCGGGACCATCGCCAGGTACGCGCCCACATGGCGCACGTCGGTGGAGCGCAAAGCTGTGAGCCCGGCGAGCCCGACCGTCAACGCGGCGAGCGCCGCCAGCAGCGGCGACAGGATGTGCCCCGCCGCGGGATCCGCGGCGATCACCGCTCGCAGCAGGAGGAACGCGCCAAGGCGGCTCGCCGACCCGGCGACGATGACCGTCACGCCCACCGGCGCCTCGGCCAGCACGTCCCGCACCCAGCCGTGCAGCGGGAACAGCGGCAGCCGCGTCGCCGCCGCGACGATCATCACCAGGCTCACCGCGATCTGGATCCGAGGCGTCACCGCGTTGACCTTCAGCAGCGTGTCCATGTCGAACGTCTGCCCGCCGGTGACCGCGTACAGCGTGAAGGTGCCGACCGCGAGCGCCGCTGTGCCGAGACCCCAGTAGGCCACCAGGTTCCAGGCCGCGAAAGTTCGGCGTGGCCCGCCCCATCCCAGGATCAACAGAGCCAGCGGCACCGCCGCCGCGCCCCAGAACAGGATCAGGACGAACATGTCGCGCGCGACGATCGCCCCGTTGACCGATGCCTCCGCGAGCAGCAGCAGGCAGAAGTAGCCGCGCACGCGCTCGCGCACGCCGAGAGACGCGAGCACCGACGCGATGCCGACGAGGCCTGAGGTGATGAGCATCACGAGCCCCGGGCCGTCGACGCCGAGGTGATAGCTCACGCCGATCGACGGCAGCCACGCGAGCTTCTCCTCGTACTGGAAGGTCGGCAGGAAGTTCTCGAACTGGTTGTAGGCGATGAACAGGACGAGAAGCAGGCCGAGGTTCGTGAAGAAGGCGATCTGCTTCATCAGCACGTCGTAGCGTCCGCGTGGGTTGGGCATGGCCGCGATGGCCACCGCGACGAGCACCGGGACCCAGATCAAAAGGCTCAGCAGGATCGGCGACGAGAAGATGTTGGAGCCCGGCACCACGGGCGCGGGCGTCGGCGTCGCGAAGACCATCGACAGCACGCTCATCGCGCGACCCCCGGCACCACCAACGCAAAGATCACCGCGAGCAACACGGCCAGCAGCACCACGACCGTGACCGCCGGCGCGCGCACGGCGGCCAGCGCCAGCTGGCCCGACGTCGCCGTGAAGCGGCCCAACGCAGAGTCGCCTTCGGGGATCCAGTTCCCCAACCGGCTCGCCATGTCGGTCACAGGTGCGATCAAGAACCGATCGACCAGGCCAAACGCCACCACAGTGCCGCGCCCGAGCCATCTCCCGGCCACGGCCGAGGCATACAGGGCCCCGTCCTTGTTCATCGCGAATGCGATGGTGCCGGCGGCGAGGCCGAGGATCCCGATCGCGATCCACACGACGACCGCGCCGGTCGACGCCGCCGGATGCTTCTGCCCGTCGAGAAAGTTCAGCCAGCTCGCCAGCAGCGAGGCGATCCAGAACGCTGCACCCGCGACGGCCATCCAGTACGGGTAGCCGACCACCTCCGCGGGAGCCTCGCGCACGCGGTCCGGCTCGAAGGCCCGCCTTCGTCGCAGGGGTCCGACCGCGGCACCCAGGAAGAGCCGCATGCCGCCGATCGCAACGACCAGGAGGGCGTAGCCGAGCGCGAATCCATTGAACGAGCGGGACTGGATGCCGAACGCCAATGCGCCGGCAGGCGCCAGGACGATGACCACGACGCATGCGATAAGTGCGCCCGCGCTCGCGCGCATCCTGCGCCAGGCGTCGCCCATCTCGGCGAGGTCGTTGGTCCGCATGGCGCCCGCGATCGCCGTCACCGCCATCACCGCGCCTGTCCGTGCAGGCGCGATCGCGAGGACGGCCGCGACACCGGCGATCGCGAAGGTGGCTCCCTGCACCGAGTATCCGTTCAGGAGAACCGTGGCCGCGATGGCCATCGCGCCCGAGCCGAGCAGCGCGACCGCGCGCCTCGGCTCATTTCCGAACAGGCTGAGCAGCGGTGCGGCAACCGCCGCGACGAGCGTGGCCGAGATGAGCGCGCGAAGGGCCTGCACGTTGGATGCCGCGATGATCGGCATCAACCGGTACAGCAACACGATCGCCAGCACCGACCACACCGACTGCACGATCGCGACCGCGGCCGGCGGCGCGGTGGTCGACGTCTGTGTGATCCACGAGCTGAACGGCCACAGCGCCAGGCGCCCCGCCACGCCGATGAACAGCAGCACCGAACCGACCACCAGCGAGCGCACCGTCCAACCCGGGTTGGTGTGGAGGATCGGGATCAATGTCGCGAGCGACTGGGTGCCGTAGCGCGCGTACAGCCATGCGATTCCGCAAAGCAGGCAGAGGTCCGTCAGAAACGGCAGGGCGAGAGCAACGCGCGCGCGGGTTGCCGCCTCATCGACCCCCCATCGGTGCTCGAGCAGCAAGTAGGTCATCGCGCCGCCGACCGCCCAGAAGCCGAACAGCTCGGCGAGGTCGGTGCTGATCAGCACGCCGACCGAAGCGAACAGCAGCGCGGTGATCGCGGCATGGAAGCGCGCAGCGCCGGGCTCGGATCGGCCCATCACCTGGTGCCAACCGATGGCGCCGATGAGGCACAGCTCGATGGCGACCAGCGCCGCGACCGTGACGTGGTCCGCGTGCATGACGAGCTGGATGCCGAAGGACTGGAAGTTGATCGGGCCCTGGAAGGCGACTGACATGCTGAAGTACTGGTA
>VBGE01000237.1 GCA_005880345.1 Chloroflexota bacterium
CGGACTTCGTCGGCATCGCGATCCACTGCGCCCAGGGCAACGCCACGTGCAGCACCGCCAACGGCGGGCGCCCTGACCTCCTCCCGGATGAGCCCGGCGGCTACAGCGGATTCCAGGGACTCTTCGGCCACAAATACGTCGGCCCGGCGATGGGCGGCATCACCGCCATGGACGGCACGCCGATCAACGGCTTCCCCGGCTTCGACACGATGCCGGCCAACAACACGCTCGGCTATGTCGCGCAGATGCAGGAGCACGGTGTGCCTGTGACCTACGGCTACATCTCCGACGGGCACGCGGCGCACCCTCCCTTCACTGACCCCAACCCGTGGGCGGCCGGCGAGGCCAACTACGTCAGGCAGCTGAAGACCTACGACGACGCGTTTGCCAGGTTCTTCACGCGCCTGGCCGCCGATGGCATCAACCGCTCGAACAGCGTCTTCGTCTTCACGTCAGACGAGGGCGACCACATGATCGCCGGCCCGCCGACCCCGGCCAACTGCGACGGCGTGAACGTGCCGTGCAACTACGCGATGAAGGGCGAGGTCTCGGCCGACCTGAAGGGCCTCGTGGGATCGCAATCCACCGCGACGACCGACTTCACCGTGCACAGCGACTCGGCGCCGAACGTCTACATCAACGGCAACCCGAGCCAGACCTCGAGCACGACTCGCGGCCTCGAGCAGGCGGTCGGCAGCGTGACCGCGACGAACCCTTACACCAACGTCAACGAGGTGGTCAGCAACTACCTGGCCGACCAGGCCCAGATGAAGCTGCTGCACATGCGGACAGCTGACCCGAAACGCAATCCGACCTTCACGATGTTCGCCAAGCCCGACTACTTCCTGTTCGCAGGCGCCAAGAACTGCTCCTCGCCATGCATCACGGTCAACCCGGCGTTCAACTGGAACCACGGCGACATCTCTCCCGATATCAACGTCACCTGGCTCGGCGTCGTCGGGCCGGACGTGCGCAACCTGGGCGTCACCGGGGACGTGTGGAGCGACCACTCGGACATCCGGCCGACGCTCATGGCCCTGACCGGCCTACGTGACGACTACGCGCACCAGGGCAGGCCGATCGCCGAGATCATGACCGAGACTGCCCAGGGCTCCAACGAGCTCGCCGCCGTCTACAAGCAGATCAACGCGCCGGTCGGCCAGCTGTCGCTCGACAGCATCCGCTTCGCCACGCGGGCGATGCTGAGCACGAGCACCGGCGACCAGACGTACACGAACGCCGACGCGACGATCAACGCTTGGAACGATCAGCGAGACGCGCTCGCCTCCCAGATGATCGCGCTCCTGGACTGGACCGGCCCAGGCTCGAGCAAGCAAAACGAGAGCGAGAAGGCCCGGCTCATCGCCCAGGGGCGGCAGCTCCTGGCCGCGGTGCACGCCGCAGCCACCTAGACCGACTTACCGGGCAGGTACCTGCTTTCAGGTACCTGCCCACCTTCACTTCAGGTGTTTCCATCCTTTTGGCGACCCCACCCTGATTCCTACTCTCGTCTCAACGGTTCGCACCCCGCGGCCGAATAAAACCAGACAGGAGACAGAGATGGAAGCCAGAGCATCGTTGAAGGGAGCGTCGGTCTCGAAAACGTTCATCGCGGCGATCCTCGTGCTCGTCACGATGGGCCTCGGAGCCATGGGCGGCTACGTGGCCAAGGGCCTCGGCGCAACCGGTTCGACCGGCGCGCAGACCCAGGTCGTTCACCCCGCGCCAGGCACGGTCCTGCGCCAGGACAACCCGGCCGGCCAGTCGACCAGCGGCGACACCCAGTCCATTCAGGGCGTCCGCGGTGGGCACGGGGAGCTTCCCTAACACGCCAACGGCCGCACCTCAATTCCCCAAGGTGCGCCACCACTCGGAGAGAGGGATCCCCCATCCCTCTCTCCTTTCCTGTGTGCGCAGGCAGTCGTTGAATTGCCGCCGAACTGCCGCAAGATACCCGGATGAGCACGGTGGCTGGCCGTGGCCACCAGGCGACGGCCGCTCCCCTCAACCTGCCCCTCCACCTCACCAGCTTTGTGGGACGCGAGGCCGACCTGCGCTCACTCAAGGGCTTGCTCAAGACCGCTCGCCTGGTCACCTTGACGGGCACAGGAGGCGCCGGCAAGAGCCGGCTGGCGGCGCAGGTCGCCCGGACCAACAGTGATGCGTGGCCGGACGGAGCCTGGTGGGTCGAGCTCGCGGCCGAGAGCGATGTTGCGGAGGCGGTGGTGGCGAGCCTTGAGCTTCGCGGGCGCGGGTCGCCGCAAGCGGTCGTCGCTTCGTGGCTCGCCCCACGCGAAGCCCTGCTCATCCTCGACAACTGCGAGCACCTCATCGCCCAGAGCGCGGCCTTCAGCCACTTCGTGCTCCAGCGGTGCCCGAAGGTCACGATCCTGGCCACCAGCCGCGAGCCGCTCGGGGTGGCCGGCGAGGTCCGATGGCCCCTCTCGCCGCTCGGCGACCCGGACGCGCTCAGCCTGTTCGAGGTCCGCGCGAGGCTGGTGGCGCCGGATTTCAAACTTGCCGCCGCCAACCGGGAACCGGTGGCCGCGATCTGCAACCGCCTCGACCGGCTTCCGCTGGCCATCGAGATGGCGGCCGCGCGCCTGGACCTCATGTCCGAGCAGGAGCTGCTCGCCAACCTCAACGATCGCTTCCGGCTGCTGGCCGCGGGGCCGCGAACCGCGCCGGAGCGCCAGCAGACGATGGCTGCGGCGATCGACTGGAGCTATCGATTGTTGACCCCCGAAGAGGCGCTGCTCTTCGGCCGCCTCGCCGTCTTCCAGGGTGGGTTCACCCTGGAGGCGGCCAGAAGCATCGGCGCCGACGGCGACCCGCTCGCGGTGTTGAACGGCCTCGTCAGGAAGTCGATGGTCGTGGCCGACCGCCTCGACGACGGCAGCACGAGGTACCGGATGCTCGAGTCAAACCACGAATTCGCGCTCGACAAGCTGGCCGAGTCAGGCGAGCTGGAAACGATCCGGCGGCGCCACTACGACTACTTCCGCGCCCAGACATGGAAGCCGCGCGAATCGCCCAACTTCTGGTCCGCTCTCGGCTGGGCTCGCGACAAGGTGGACGACGCGGGCCTGGGCCTGGCGGTGGAGGTCGCCGAGTCCGA
>VBGE01000238.1 GCA_005880345.1 Chloroflexota bacterium
CCCCGAGGAGAAGCGTGCCGCCCTGCGTCACGTAGTCGGTCAGAGCCGTCTTCTGGCCCGCGGTCAGCGTGTCGGTGGCGAAGTCGTCGATCGCGATCGCGTCGAACCCGCGGAGCACCGCTGCCGAGTCCGAGAGGTCCGCCGCTGCGAGATGGACGACGAGAGGCGCGGTGCCGCCGGGGCGAACACTGCTGAGCCCGTCGAGCGTGGACGGCTGGTCCGACAGGACACCGACCATGAGACCGGAGAATGTGCTGGCCAGGTTGGCCGACTGGCTTGCCACCGCACGACCGTTCTGCACGAGGGTGGCCTGGACAGAACCGGGGTAGTCCTCCGAGACGTACGTGCGGAAGTGCTTGGTCGCGCCGCTCGACAGGCTGACCGGCGCCTGGTAGATGGCGACCCCGAGCGGGGGACCTCCGCCAACGGTGTTGGTCGCCTGCACCTCGAGCGATCCCTCGAAGTCGGGACCAGAGTTGGTGATATCGACGGCGACAGGCATCCACTGGCTGAGCTTCACGTTGTTGTGATAGCCGACCTGTATGGTCAGGGTGAGGGGAGCGGCCGCCACCGACGCCTGCACGCTCGCGCCGACCGCTACCGCCGCGGCGGCGAAGGCGAGGACAACCCTGAGCGCGCTACGCCGGCCGCAGCTTTGCATTCAAACCTCTCTAACGAGCCGGGCCGCAAATCGTAATACGCCCCGCGTCCCAGCGGGCGTCGCCACGCGGCATATATAAGGACGTAGCGACGGCTCCTTTCGTTCCGGTCGGCGGGAGGAGGTCCGGGCCGTCCGGTACACGCCAAGCGTTCAAGATTGTGTGATGACCAACCACAGCCCGCTGCAGGCCATCTTCGCCCTGGCGCCGCGCTTGCGGCGTGCGTCGAGCCGCGCCTTGAGCATCTACCTGCCCGCGCGCTCGGAGGGATACGACGCCCGCTTCTACGACATCGAGTTCCGCGACCTGCTGCATCGGTACAAAGACCGGCTGAGCCCGAAGGACCGCGAGCTCATGGACTACGAGATGCGGCGGCTGCGCCACCACGTGGCCACGGTGAGGCCTGCCGCATGTCCGGCCTTCGCCGGTTTCGCGGACGAGCCGAACGGCGTGCTGGAGCTGGTCAAGCTGCGCGACGAGGTCGACGAGAGGCTCGAGGTCGGTGAGCTGCTGGTCGCTCCGATCCTGCGCCAGCTCGAGCATTACCCGCCCGCGCTCATCGCGGTCGTGGACAAGGAGCAAGCGAAGACTTTCGGCGCGATCCTCGACGAGATCATTCCGCTCGAGCAGGTCAAAGGCACGGAGGTCCGACACTCGCGCGCAGGCGGCACATCCGCACCCAGCAATCAGCGCAAGGCCGACAACACGGCGAAGGCCAATCTCGAGGCGGCGATCAAGACCGTTGAGCGCGAGATGGCATCAGGCGTCTACATGCACCTGTACATCGCCGGTCCGGACGAGGCGCGGACCATTTTCGAGCACCTGCTTCCGGAACGACTGAAGAAAATGATTGCGGGCCACCTCAGCGCCTCGCTGGACTCGTCCCAACTGAAGCGCGAGCTACGCGAAAAGGTCGTCGCGGCGGAAAAGCGCTAGCGACCCCGAAGCACGAGCTGCGTCTGGGTTGTCTTCGCAACCAGCTTGCCATCTGAGTCGCGAACGCTCGTCTCGACAACGATCGTCGTCCCGCCGCGATGCAGCGGCGCGGCCGTGGCGGTCACCGAACCGCTGCGGACGGCGCCGACGAAGTTCGTCTTCGATTCGATCGTCGTGGTGCCGGTGGCGTCTTGCGGAAGGTTGAGCACGGCGCAGGCTCCGCCCGCCGAGTCTGCGAGCGCCATGATCACGCCGCCGTGCAGGATGCCATAAGCAGTGCACAGCGAAGGCGACCAGTCGAGCGAGAGCACTACGCGATCGGCAGTGTATTCGTCGGTCCGGATGCCGAGGGTGGCGGCCAGCGGCATGAGCTCATCGATCACGCCCGGAGTGTATTCCGGATTCGGTAGGGCCTCGACCGCGACATGACTCGCTCAGCCAGACATTAGCCTTACCTCAGATCGATGGAGTTCACGTCGCGGCCGGAGCTGAAGGGCACGTTCGGCGTGGTCAGCTCGACGCACTGGCTCGCTTCGCAAAGCGGAATGGCGGTGCTCGAGCGCGGCGGCAACGCATTCGACGCGGCGGCCGCGGCGGGGTTTGTCCTGCAGGTGGTCGAGCCGCACCTGAACGGCCTCGGCGGCGAGGTGCCGATCGTGCTCTGGGATGTGACGCGCGGCAAGCCGGAGGTGATATGCGGGCAGGGGCCGGCGCCGGCCGCGGCGACCATCGACCGAATTCGCGGCCTGGGCCTTGCGGAAGTTCCCGGCACCGGACTCGCCGCAGCCTGCGTGCCCGGGGCGTTCGGAGGGTGGCTGACGATGCTGCGGGAACATGGCACCTGGCGGCTGGCGGACATCCTGGAGTTCGCCATCGGATACGCCGACGCGGGTTACCCACTCTTGCCGCGGATCGCCGACACGCTGGCCATGGTCGAGCCTCTTTTTCGGGAGCACTGGCCGAGCTCGGCGGACGTCTACCTCGCCTCCGGTTTGCCCAAGGCTGGAGAGCGGTTTCGCAATCGCGACCTTGCCGCGACTTACCGCCGGCTGGTGCGTGAGGCGGAGTCCGCCGCCGCCGGCCGGGAGGAGCAGCTGGAAGCCGCGCTTCGGGCGTTTTACGCGGGGTTTGTCGCCGAAGCGGTCGAGATGCACTGCCGATCAGAGGTCATGGACAGCTCCGGATTCGCGCATCCGGGTTTCCTCACCGCCGGCGACCTCGCGGCTTATGCGGCGCGCCATGAGACGCCCGTGACGACCGACTTCGAAGGGTGGACGGTCGCCAAGTGCGGCTCGTGGAGCCAGGGACCGGTTTTCCTGCAGCAGCTGCGCCTTCTCGAGCCGCTTGAGCTGCGCAGCGCGGGATTTCTATCCGCCGAGCACATCCACGCGGTGGTCGAGGGCGCCAAGCTGGCGTTCGCGGACCGCGAGGCGTGGTATGCGGACCCTGAGTTCGCCAGCGTGCCGTTGGACGAGCTGCTGTCCCATGACTACTCGGAGGCGCGGCGACGCCTGGTCGGTGACAGGGCGTCGCTAGAGCTGCGCCCGGGATCTCCGTCGGGGCGGGAGCCCCGCCTGCCGCGACGCGACCCGCAGCAGGTCAGCCCGGGACACTGGACCGGCACGGGATCGCAGTCGCTTGGCGCGGTGCGGGGCGACACGGTCCACGTCGCCGTGGCTGACCGTCATGGGAACCTCGTCGCCTGCACCCCGAGCGGCGGGTGGCTGCAGAGCTCGCCGGTGATCCAGGGCCTGGGCTTTGGCCTGGGCACGCGGGCGCAGATGTTCAACCTCGACCCGGAGCATCCGAACCACATCGAAGGTCGTAAGCGGCCGCGGACGACGCTGAGCCCGTCGCTCGCGATGCGAGAGGGGAGGCCGCGACTGGCATTCGGCACTCCTGGTGGAGACCAGCAGGACCAGTGGACCTTCGAGTTCTTTGTCGCGCACGCCGTCTTCGGCCTCGACCTGCAGGCCGCGATCGACGCCCCGATGTTCCACACGGCGCATTTCCCCAGCTCCTTCGCGCCGCACGACGCGCACCCCGGACGCCTGCACGCCGAACCTATGCCGGAGGGCGTTACGGATGAGCTGCGAAGGCGAGGCCATGAGGTGGTGGAGGCGGGCCGGTGGTCGCTGGGCAGGACGTGCGCCGTTAGCATCGACCCCGAAACAGAGATCCTGTCCGCCGCTGCCAATCCACGCGGCGGCCAGGCGTACGCCGTGGGCCGCTGAGCTCACGGCCTCAGCTGCGCAGCCGGGGATCGAGTGCGTCGCGGAGCGAGTCCCCGAGCAGGTTGAAGCTGTAGACGGTGATGGAGATCGCGGCCCCGGGCACTATGGCGAGCCAGGGATCGTTGGTCAGGAATGACGCGCCCGCGTTGATCATCTGGCCCCAGTCGGGCGTTGGAAGCTGCGCGCCCAGGCCGAGAAAGGAGAGCGTCGCCTCGGCCAGGATCGCAAACCCGGCCGACAGCGAGGCCTGGACGATGATCGGGTTCAGCAGGTTCGGGATCAGGTGGCGGAGGACGATACGCAACGGGCTGGCGCCGATCGAGCGGGTCGCCAGGACGAAGTCCATCTGCTTCAGCTGCAGGACAGACGCCCGCACGAGTCGCGCGTAAAGGGGTATCGCGACGATGCCGATCGCGATCATTGCGTTGCGCAGGCCCGGTCCGAGAGCGGCGACGATTGCGATGGCCAGGATCAAACCGGGGAAGGCGAGGAGGGCGTCGACCACACGCATCAGCAAGAGGTCGGTGATGCCGCCGGAGTAGCCGCTCACGAGCCCGATCAAGCCGCCCCCG